>MPNF01000138.1 GCA_002238885.1 Alphaproteobacteria bacterium bin95
GCTCCCCCGTTTCAGACGGAAGCCGGCTGGCGTCGGCCGCTCAGCGCGAGCAGCGCGAATCCGACCAGAATCGGCACCACCCCGATAGCATATTGAAGACCGGCAAGAACCGGCAGTTTTGCCACTGCTGCCTTCGTTGCATACGCTCCCACCAGGAGACCGAACGCAATCGCCCCCGCCAGTGCCGGTCGAAACGCCTGGCCCTGGCGGTTCTCTCCGCCCAGCAGCAGACAGGCGAGCGCAACGACGGCCATGGCTCCCGGCATGAGGCCGCTTGCAAGCCGGAAATGCCCTTCTGCCCTGTGCTTTGCGACATTTGCCCGCCCGACCTCCTCGGCGGAAGGATTCAGCAATTCGTCCAAAGTCCGTTCCCGGCGGCTGCGCGCTCTCTGCGGAACGGGGGGTAGATTGAGTTCAATCGTGTTGCGGTCGAAATAAACCAGGGTCAGGCGTCCCGTTTCCCGATCGATCTCGTGCCTGCTCCCGTTGAAGGCAGTCAGCCTCGGTATTCCGTCCTCTACCGAGACGGTACCCCTTTCGGCCATGTAGGTTATGCGCCGTTCAGAATCCCGGTCATCCTGAAGCAGGATCCCCGAATACTCGCTGCCGCCGGTGCCGTCATGCACGAACAGAGTCATGTCTCGATCGACTTGCCTGAAGGTGCCCGGTTGCGCAAACAGGATGGAAAAGCGGTCCCTCAGGCTCGACCGAAGGTCGCGCAGCTCACTCTCGGAGGAAGGCGCCAGCACCAGGGCATTCCATGCGACGATGCCCATGATCGCCAGTCCTAACAAGAGCGCCGGCGCGGCCAGCCGAAGGTCGCTGACCCCGGCCGCCCGCATGACGATGAGCTCGCTTTCGGAGGCCATTCGCACATAGACCGTCAGGATGGCGATGAGCAACGCCAGCGGCAGCGCCACCCCGGCTAGATAAGGCAGCGCCAGAAGAACGAGCGCCGCAAACAGTTCGACGGCAGCTCCGCGTTCCACGATATCGTCGACGAAACGCAACGCTGTCGCCAGCAGCAGCAGCGGGCAAAGCGCACCCGCCGCGGCGCCCAGTGCGACAAGCAAACGCCGCAGGACGTAAAGATCGGTCTGGCGCATCGCGAGCCTGTATGCTGCTTTACTGAAAACTAGACAAGCCGCATGAGGACTCCGATGAAGGTTTCTTTCGCCACTCCCGCCCTTCCCCCCTCGGGAGCCTTGGTACTGACGGTCGTCAAAGGAGGGGCTCTGGAAGGATTGGCGGCCGAAGCGGACGCTGCTGCGTCGGGCGCGCTTTCCAGAGCAATGGCAGCTTCCCGGTTCCACGGTGAGGCGAAGGCTACGCTGGAGGTCATGGTCCCCTTCGGCCTCGATGCCGAACGGGTCCTGCTCGTCGGAGTGGGCGATGAACTCGATGGGCGTCTGGCGGAGGATCTCGGCGGCACGATCTATTCCGTTCTCGCGAGGTCGGGTTCGGAGTCGGCGACGCTCGTCTGGCCGCAGGCCGGATCCGCCGATGTCGTCGGTCTGGGCGCCGCTCTTGCAGCCTACCGCTTCGACAAGTACCGCACACAACTGAAGGACAAGGACAAACCGGTGCTCGCCGAACTCGTCATCGCGACGCCGGATGCCGATGCTGCCCGCCGGTCCTACGAAGAGGACGGCGCCAAGATAGTCGAAGCAGTCAAATTTGCGCGCGACTTCGTCTCGGAGCCCGGCAATGTTCTTTACCCGGAGACTTATGCGGAAGGGCTTCGCGAATTGGAAGCGGTCGGCGTCTCGGTGGAAGTGTTCGACCGGGCGGCGCTTGAAGAGCTGAAGATGGCAACGCTGTTGGGCGTGGCGCAAGGCAGTGCTCGAGAGGCCCGGGTGGTCGTCATGCGCTGGCAAGGAGCCGAGGGACCGCCGATAGCTCTCGTCGGCAAGGGTGTTACCTTCGACACTGGCGGTATCTCGATCAAGCCGAGCGGCGGCATGGAAGAGATGAAATGGGATATGGGCGGGTCCGCCGCCGTGGTCGGAGCGATGAAGGCGATTGCCGGCCGCAAGGCGGCCGCGAATGTCGTCGGTATCGTAGGCCTTGTGGAGAACATGCCTTCCTCGACGGCGCAACGGCCGGGCGATGTCGTAGCCAGCTATTCCGGCCAGACTGTCGAGGTAATCAATACCGATGCTGAAGGACGCCTCGTTCTGGCGGACCTGCTGGCCTATGTCATCGAAGTTTACAAGCCGCGCGCTGTGGTCGATCTGGCAACGTTGACCGGCGCCATCGTTATGGCGCTCGCCCACGAATATGCCGGCATCTTCTCCAATGACGAGGCGTTGGCGCAATCGCTGCTGGCGGCTGGCGACGCCGTGGACGAGAAGCTATGGCGGTTTCCGCTTCATGACGCCTACGACAAGATGCTGGAATCGCCTATCGCCGACATGAGGAACATCGGCTCCTCGCGCGAAGCGGGCGCGATAACGGCAGCGCAATTCCTGAAGCGTTTTGTCGGCGAGACACCGTGGGCACATCTCGACATTGCTGGCACAGCTTGGACCGACAAGGCGCGTCCGACCGTGCCCAAGGGCGCGACAGGCTACGGCGTCCGCCTGCTCGACCGGCTGGTCCGGGATGTCTGCGAAAGCTGACCCGCCGGGTTTCTACGACCTGGATGGCGCCCCGCTCGACCTTGGCCTGGGCCGGCTACTCGAAGCCGCACTGGCCGGAGGCCAGCGGGTATGCGTCCGCCTCGGCCAGGAGGAACGCGTAGCAGCACTCGACCAGGGACTTTGGACCTTTCGCAACGACAGTTTCCTGCCCCATGGAAGCGAAGGCGACCCCGCGGAGCATCCGGTGTGGCTGACGGCGGCGCTCGGGAATCCCAATGCGGCCGACCTGCTTGTCGTCGTGGACGATGCGTCCATGGATGGACGGGACGAATTCGCCGGTAGTATCTATCTGTTCGACCGGCGCGACCCTGCAATGAGGGACATCGCCCGCGATCGCTTTGCTGCATTTCGCGACCACGGAAACCCGCCTGGCTACCTGCGGTTCGGGCCTCAAGGCTGGCCCCAATCGTAACGGCGTCGTTGTGCGGAACGGTCGGCATGGCTATAACGCCGCGCCCGCCATGCTGGGGAGGAGACCTGAAGTGGCGACCGAACGCACATTGTCGATTGTGAAACCCGATGCGACCCGACGACACTTGACGGGGGAGATCGTCGCCCGGCTGGAGAAGGCGGGACTACAGGTCGTGGCCCAGAAACGCATCCGGCTGACACGGGAGCAGGCGGAGGGCTTCTATGCCGAGCACAGCGAACGGCCGTTCTTCGACGACCTTTGCACCTTCATGACCTCCGGCCCGGTTGTCGTCCAGGTCCTCGAAAGCGAGAACGCTATCGAACGAAATCGCGAGATCATGGGCGTCACCAACCCGGCCAATGCCGCCGACGGCACCATCCGCAAGGACTATGGCGAGTCAATCGAGGCCAATTCCGTCCACGGCTCGGACTCTCCGGAAAGCGCGGAGCGGGAAATCGCCTATTTCTTCAGCACCTGCGAAATCGTCGGTTAGGAACGGTCCGGGCTGTCTACACGGGCTACGGACAGGGCATCGACGCGGGCAGCGCCCGAGCGTTTCAGGACCCGCGCGCAGGCTTCGAGCGTCGCCCCGGTCGTCAGCACATCGTCCACGATCACGATACGCGCTCCGCGCACACGGTCCCGCCAGGCCGGCGCCAGCCGGAATGCGCCGGCAACATTGCGCCCGCGCTCGCGCCGCCCGAGTTCGGTCTGCGGACGGGTGCGCCGAATGCGCCGCAGCATATCGGGAGCGAAGACCGCCCTGCCCCTTGCCGCCAGGCGCCGGGCCAGCAGCGCGGACTGGTTGTAGCGGCGCCGGTAGAGCCGCATCCAGTGGAGCGGCACCGGCACGATCCAGTCCGCATCCTCCAGCAAGGTGGCCCCGGCATCCAGCGCCCAGACCGTCAGTATCGGCGCCAGGCCGGTCTCGTCGCGAAACTTGAACCGGTGGATAAGGTCTCTCGCGTTACCATCATAAATTAGTGCACTTCTAGCACGATCATAGGCCGGACGCCTCGCCATGCATGCCGCACACAAGGAAGCGGCTTCTGCCTCGAAGGCGAAGGGCCGCCCGCAACTGTCGCAGAGCGGCTCCGCCACGAAGGCAAGATCCGACCAGCAGGCTGCACAAAGGGTCGCCGGGTCCGCGACAGGACCGCGGCAGGAAGCGCAGCGCGGCGGCAGCGCCAGGTCCAGCAGCAGCCGCCCAAGCGCCGCGGTTCCAACCAGGGGTAACACCGGCCGGGATCAGGCGGGACGGCTCCAGAACCGGGTCGTCCCATCACGATCCAACTGCTCCACCAGCCCGGTTTCCCAGTCGAGGTAAGCCTGCATGTTCTCCTCGACGGTTCCGGCCTGCTCATAAGGCTTCAGCCAGACGTCGTCGGGCGTATCCGCCATGTGCGCAGCCCCGCTTTCCAGCGGACCCGCCCATGCCCGCGTGCCGCCCTCCAGCACGGCGACCGGACGGTCGAAATCGCCTGCGGCCAATCGCGCCAGCTGTCCGTCGGGCGAGGTGAAGACATAGCGCTCCGCATCCGGCAGACGCGCCGAAGCAAGCCTCGAGCGGACCGCAAACCAGGCTCCCGGAATGTGGCCGTCGGCATAGGTCTTGCTATCGGCAAAATCCACCACGACCGCTCCTTCGACCGCTTCCGGCCCGACTGTCGGCACGTCGGCCAGCCCCGGTATCTCGGGAGCCTCGGGCCCGCTCTCCAGCGGTCCGCTGTCCAGCGCCCCTTCCAGCACGGCGGCCTCCCAGTTCATCTGCCGGAGCCAGTGGGCGGTCATCGCCGCGCGGACGCCGGTGTCGTCCACCAGGAAGATGCGGGCTCCCTGCACCGCAGCATACCGGTCGGTCGCCTGCACCAACTGGCCGCCGGGCGCCGAACGCGAGCCTTTCAGATGCACCGCTTCAAACTCATGGGGATGTCGCACGTCGAACACATAGGTCGTCCGGCCGGTCGCAGGTGCGATCTCGCGCACGACCGGCACCTCGAAGCGCTCGGCGACCGAGCGAGCGCAGGCACGTGCCGCATCCAGCCCGGCGGCGGTCGGTTCCGGCGCCGGGCGCTCATTGCCGCGCTCCAGTTCGAGGCCGGCGAGATGCCAGCCCATTGTGCCGTTGCGCAGCGCCGCGACCCGGTTCGGTATGCCGGCATTGATGAGCGATTGCGCCCCGATGATGCTGCGCGTCCGCCCGGCGCAATTGACGATAACCGTCGTGTCCGGCGAGGGGGCGAGGTCGTGGACGCGATAGACGAGTTCCGCTCCCGGACAGCAGGTCCCGGTCGGAATGTTCATATTCCGGAACTCGTCCATCGGCCGGCTGTCCAGCACGACTACCGGGTCCGGGCCGTCGAGCATTTCCTTAAGCTCATCTGCCGACACGGACGGGGTGTCGTAGGCGTGCTCGACATATTCGCCGAACGCCTTGCTCGGAACGTTGAAGCCGGAGAACACCTCGCAGCCCGCCTGCCGCCAGGCCTCGACCCCGTTCGCGAACAAGGCGACATCGGTGTAGCCGAGTTCGCCGAGTCGCGCCGCGCCGCGTTCCGCCAGGCCCTCGCCATTGTCGGTGACGACGATCCTCGTCGCCTTGCGCGGCACCAGGTCGCGGATCGACAGCTCCAGCCGGGAAAGCGGAATGTTGCACGCGTGCAGCAGATGGGCCGGCGCGAATGAACCTTCCTCGCGCATATCGAGAATGGCCAGTTCTGCCTCTCCATCCAGCGCCTCGCGCAACTCCTCGGCCGAGATCGGGCTATAGTTCTCGTTCATGGGCTTTCCTTCCGGCGCAGCGGGGCGTCGATGATACCGCAACTCTTCGACCGAGGCGCCCTACGGCGCCACCGCGACCGGGCGGCGGCAGCGCCGCCGGACGCCGGTTTCCTGTTTCGCGAGGTGGCGGAGCGCCTGGCCGACCGGCTCGACGATGTAACGGTCGCCTTTCCGGTCGCCCTCGACATCGGCGCGCGCGACGGCGTGCTGGCGAAGGCGCTGGAGGGACGGGGCGGAATCGAAACCCTCATCCGCCTGGAAGCATCCGAGAGGCTCTGCCGCGCCGGAGGCGGCATCTCCGCCGTCGGCGAGGAAGACCGCCTGCCCTTCGCGCGGCAGAGCTTCAACCTGATTGCGAGCAACCTCGCTTTGCACTGGACGCAGGACCTGCCGGGCGCGCTCGTCCAGATCAAGCAGGCGCTCAAGCCGGGCGGCCTGTTCCTCGCCAGCCTGTTCGGCGGCGAAACGCTGACCGAACTGCGCCATGGCCTGCTTGCCGCCGATGCCGCTACGTCCGGAGGCGCCGCGCCCAGGGTCTCTCCGTTCGCCGATCTGCGCGATGCCGCCGGGCTGTTGCAGCGCGCCGGCTTCGATCTGCCGGTCGCCGATCTCGATACCATCCGGGTGAGCTACGACTCGCCGTTCAAACTGATGGCCGACCTGCGCGCCATGGGCGAGACCAACGCGCTGGACGCCCGGCCGCGGCACTTCGCCCGCCGCGCACTCTTTGCCGAACTCGCCTCGCAACAGGCGGGCCGGCAGGCGGCAACCTTCCAGATCATCTATCTCTCCGGCTGGGCCTGACCGCGAACCAGGCGGGCGCCTGCGACCATTGCCCGCAGCTTTTCCCGCGCAAGCCAGCGCGGGAGGGCGGAGAAGCCGCAATCTGCGGTGACCCAGAGCCGGTCTCTCGGCACGACGGCCAGCACGCGCTCCAGCCGCGCGGCGACCTCCTCCGGCGTTTCGATGTGGAACGACTTCACGTCGATCACGCCGGCCGCGATGCGGTAGCGCTCCGCCAGCGCCGGCAACATATCCAGGTCCGCCATCTCGCGGTTGGCGAATTCCAGCACCAGCATCGAGCAGTCGAGCATGGCCATGCCCGGCAGCAGGCGGGCGAAACCGCGCGGCGCGTATGGGCGGGACGCATTGTTGCCGAAGCAGATATGCACCGCGACCCGCTCCGAATGACCTGCCACAGCCTTGTTGATCGCCTCCGCGCGGCTCCGGCTGTCGAGGCCGTAGGAGGGATCGGTGAAACCGGGCTCGTCGATCTGGACCAGTTCCGCCCCCTCTTCCGCAAGCCGGTCGAGTTCGTCCCGCACAATGCGGGCGATGTCGTCGAGCAAGGCCATCGCATCGCCGCCATAGGGGCCTTCCGGCTCGATCTTGGGCATGAAGGTCAGCGGGCCGGGAAACGCCACTTTGAGCAGCCTGCCGGGCGCCAGTTCCCGGAGCCGGCGGTATTCGGCCGCAATGCCGAGGCCGCCCGGCGCACGCACGCGCTCGCGAGCCACGAAATGCGGGGCGCGGTCATAGCCCGGCACGCCGAGCCGCCGGCCGGCCGGAATCCGCTCTATCCCGGTCAGCCGGTCGTACATCTCATAGACGAA
>MPNF01000139.1 GCA_002238885.1 Alphaproteobacteria bacterium bin95
GCTGCCGACCAGCCGATCCTCTATTTCGAGTGAAGCGGCGGCGCGAAAAAGGGAGCCTCGCCATGCCGGAAGATCGCCACAGTTTCATGGGCCTCGCACTCGAGGAAGCGGAGCGGGGAAAGGCGGACGGCAATGTCCCGGTCGGCTCCGTCATCGTGCGTGGCGGCGAGGTCATCGGGCGCGGGCGCAACCGCGTCGCCTCGGACCGCGACCCGACCTGCCATGCCGAGGTGGACGCGCTCCGGGACGCCTGCCGCAACCTCGACAGTCCGGACCTTTCGGGCGCCGCCTGCTACACCACGATCCCGCATCTGCGATGCTAAGTCATTGATAACGCGCTTGTTTTTCCTCGTGCAATCGCAGGTTTGGGACGGAAATGCAACTGCGTTTTCCCCCGCCTGCAACAGGATGCAGGAGGAGAACGCATGTCAACTGTCCGCCTCACGGAGAGCCGGGTCGAGGCCCTCGGACCCCGAAGGTCGCCATACGATATCCGCGACGCCGAACTGAAGGGCTTCGGCGTCCGCGTCCTGCCCTCGGGGGCGAGGCGCTTTTTCATCCACAGCCAGCACGAAGGCCGGCGCATCTGGAAGACCGTCGGCGACGCCGGTTGCCTGGGGCTCGGCGAGGCGCGCCTGCGCGCAAAGGAATTCCTTGCCGCAATCAGGCGCGACGAGACGCCCGCCCCGCCGGAGGAAAGACTCTTCGAGGTCGTGGCCGAGGAAGTCTTCGCCCGATACGGGCGGCACTGGAAGCCAGGCACGCGCAAGGTCAACCGGAACTACCTGCGCAGCACGATCCTTCCATGGTTCGCCGGGCGGAATATCTCCGATATCGACCGGCAGGACGTGCAGCGCTGGGTCGCGTCGCTGCACGCAACGCCGGTGGCGGCCGACCGGTCCGTGCCGATCCTTTCCGTCATCATGGGCCAGGCCGAGCTCTACGGCTACCGCCCGGAAGGGAGCAATCCCTGCACCGGCATCCGCCGCTACCGGCGCAAGGGACGGGAACGGTTCCTGTCGGAGCCGGAGCTTCACCGTCTCGCGCTCGTGCTGGACAGCCATGAGGCGCGGTATCCGCGCGAGACGGCGTTCGTGCGCCTGCTGCTGCTGACCGGCTGCCGCAAGAACGAGATAAGGACCCTGCAATGGTCCGACTACAGGGAGAGGCGCCTGTTCCTGCGCGACGGCAAGACGGGACCCCGGACGGTCTGGTTGTCCTCGCCCGCACGCCATGTCCTGGACGGCCTTCCCCGTCGCGGTCGTTGGGTCTTTCCTTCGCCCCGGATAGCGGGCCCGGTGTCTTCGACGTTCCTTGAAGATTTCTGGTTCCGGGTGCGCCAGCGGGCGGGCATTGACGATGCCCGGCTTCACGACTGCCGTCACACATACGCGAGCATCGCCATCATGGCAGGCGAGAGCGTCACGACCACGGCACGGCTGCTCGGGCACAACGACGCGCAGACGACGCTGAAATACGCCCATCTCTCCGACCGCTCGGTCCGGGAAGCCTCGGACGCCCTCGCCGACCTTCTCGGGAGCTGACCGATGCCGAGGCGAAAAAGGCTGACCGATGCCGGCATTGCGAGGCTCCGGGCCGGAGCGCGCGAATATACGATTTGGGACACACAGGTCGCCGGTCTCGGGGTCAGGGTCCGATCCTCCGGCAGCAAGACCTGGGTCTATCACCGCAAGACGGAAGGAGGGGTGCGGAAGACGTCCTTCGGTCCGGCGGCGTTGCGAAAGGTCGAGGATGTGCGCCGCGAATGTCTGGCGGCGGCAGCTGTGACGGACAATGCGGACGGAGATGCCCGGGGCGCTCGCAGGGAGACGCCGCTGTTCGGCGATTTCGTCGCCGGCCCGTGGAAGGAAGCCCATTACGACCGTTACAAGCCTTCCACGCAAAGGAACTATCGCAGCCTGCTGAAACACCGGTTGCTTCCGGCCTTCGGGTCCCGCCGCCTCGACCGCATCACCCGCATCGGCGTGTTGCGCTGGTTCGAGAAATTCAGCAGGACCGCGCCTGGATACGCCAACAAGGCATTGAACCTGCTTGGACAGATATTCGGCCATGCCATCGCCTGCGGGCATGTCGGGACCAATCCGGCGCGGGGCATTCGCCGCAATCCCGGCCGGAAACTCACGCGCTTCCTCTCCCGCGAGGAGATCGCCCGCCTCCATGAGACCCTCGACCGGTATGCGCAGGGGACGGCGTCGCAGGCGCAGCAGGCCGACATCATTCGTCTGCTGCTGCTGACCGGCTGCCGCAAGAACGAAATCGTGCGCCTCCGCCGGGAGGAGGTCAGAGAGGACCGAATCGAACTCGCCGATGGAAAGACGGGACCGAGAACCGTCCTGCTGAATGCGCCGGCCAGGCAGATCGTCGAGCGCCGCATGGCCGAGGGAAACAGTCCCTGGGTGTTCCCCTCCATCCTTGATCCGTCGCGGTCCCGAGGCCGCGAGGTCTCCCTCTGGTTTCGCGTAAGGCGCGAGGCCGGCATTCAGGATGTGCGCCTGCACGATCTCCGTCATACCGTCGCCAGCCAGGCGGCGATGAACGGCGTTTCCCTGCCCGTTGTCGCCCGCCTGCTCGGGCACTCCAATGTCCGCATGACCATGCGCTACGCCCATGTCGGGGACCGTGAGATCGAGGCGGCCGCGGAACGGGTCGGACAGGCCGTTGCGCACCTGATGGAAGGCAGGGTGAGCACGTCAGACGTACGAACTCGCTGAATGTTGGCGCCCGTGGCGACCGGACGGCACTATCGGCCTCATAGGCGACTGGCAGCATCCGGGACGGTTTCCAACGCTCCAGCTCCGATTCGAAGATGAAGCCGCGCATGTCTGCTTGGGCAATGAACCGGCTGCCGACCGTGCTGCGCTGAAGTTCAACGCCCCTTGTATTGCGACTCAGCGCTATAGCTATATCCTGTCCTGCGAGGAACCGGGTGCGCATTATGACAGGGTTGTGCATTATGACAGGGTTGTGCGCCACGCCCTTGACCGGATTGCCCGCGATATGGTCGCAGGCGCAGGCATGATTGAGTATCTGCGCCAGCAGGTGGAGAGCGACGTTCGCCGGTCTCGACTTCGGCGACGGCCCCGGACGCGGCCGCCAGACAGTCGCGGCGCACATCCTCGACCCTGCGAAGCGCCGTCGGGCCGAACGACATCTTCCGCAATCCGTCGACCGCCTTGCGGTGGTAGACGAAGGTCCGGCTGCCGGAAGGACGGGCGCGTACGCCGAGCCCGGCGACCCCGGTGTCCTGCTGGTGTGCATATAGCGTTTTCGGCACAATCTGACATAATCCATTTGCGACTGACCCGGCAGCCGAAGCATATCCTGAAGGCTACTGGAGACAGCTTCGGCGGTCTGCCGATCGAGAAAGATGCAGAGTTCGATTGTTCTCCCCGGCACCGGCCCAACTCGAAACCGACTGACGGGTCGGTCGAACCGGGGTCCGCCATCCTCGCTCCGCCGGGCGGGGCTGAGGCAATAGCAACATTGGCGATCGGAGACAGGCTATGGCGGACACTATGATCGGACGCTTCCTTCAAGGGTATTCCGTGGATGATCTATGTCGACAATTCGATCTGCCGCCCCGCGCAGTCGAACAGGCGATTCGGGACAGCGTTTCCGGCGTTGACCAGCTTGCAGAGGCGGCACGCGAAATATTGCGTCTGCACGGGCCCGTTCCATCAGGTCCGGAACAAGGGGAAGGAGCGTCATGGGCCGCAATGAGGTCGGGCGTGGCGGCGCTCGCAGCTTACGACGGTCTCTTCGGCCATGCCGATGAACCGGGTCCGCCGGGCGAGAACCCACCGAAATACCACGGCGATCCGCATTTCCGGGCGCGGGTGCGCTACGCCTTCATGCTCGGCCTGCCGCCGGAGTTCACGCTGTCCGATCTGCATGACGCGGCGGAGAAGCACGAACAGGGCCGGTTCGGACGCCAGCACGAAGCATGGCGTGCCGGCTACTTCGGCGATCCCTACACCTATGGCAACACACGGCATGTCCAGGAGGGCCGACGCGCGGCGGACGAGGACCTCTGCCCGATCGTTCCGCCTGGTCTCCCTGTTGAAGAGGCGCAGCGGGATTGGACGGGGTTCGAGGCGTATTTCGAGGCCGTGCAGAAGGCGAAGGTTGGCTAGAAGCCGGGCCCGGTTGGTTTTCCCGGTTTTTCACGCCCGCGACCGGCCACCTTGCCGCATCCGCGTTCCGTCAGCTCTTTCCGCTACGTCCTCCACATGTACTTGCGCTTGCCGTCGACGTGTGTCTTCTCGACGTCCAACGATCCGGCTAACGGCGCCTCGCACTCTTGCGACACGCTTTGCGGAAAGCATCGCAGTCGGCGAGTGTGTGGGATCCCGGCAGACCGACTAACGGCTTCTTGCGAACGCTCGGGCATATTCGGTATCTTTATCGGGGATGATTCCACTCGGCTCTAATCGAGGCAATTGGGGGGCTTGTGGTTCCCAGGGGACGAACAGGAAATCGTAGTATGCCCGCCTTGCGCGGGAGCCCGCGCGGGCCGAACTGGTGGGCGCCGTCCTCCGGGAGCAAGGGAGCGTCCCCTGAAGAGCGCAAGCTTTCGGCCGACCGCCGCAGGCGGGCGACCGTCGGCGTCATGGCCCTCATGTCGATGGCGTCGGTCGGTCTCAACTCCGGCGTCGGCATCAAGATCGCCGCCCTCAGCAGCGCATCCGCGGCAGCCTGGGGCCCGCTGTACGCCGGGGACGCGCAGGCGCAGGATTCGCCCGGCCAGGGGCAGGTTCTCGCCCGACATGACGGCGTGGCTGGCCGCCGTGTGGCGCAGATCATGCAGTCGGGATTTGCCCAGTTTCGGATCGTCGCAGACCGCGCGCCAGCACGTAACAATGTTGGTGGGCGAGTCCCGCCCGGCATTCTTCGGGAACAGGAAGGCGTCCGGGTCGCGGGGGCCGGGCAGCGCCTCGACGACGCTCTGCGCGGCCTCGCCAAGCAGCACGGTACGCGGGCCAGTCTTGGAATCGGCCAAAGTGATTACGCCGTCGGGATGCGTCTCGCGCAATTCCTCCCACTGCAACTTCAACGTCACGCCGGGAACGGACAGGGCCTTCTCGACGGCCGCCCAGTCCACGCTGTCTGCCGGGGCGGATACAGCGCCGTCTCCAACGCCTCCTCCGCCATGTCGCCGGCTTCGGGCCAACTCAGACCCGAAGCCTCGAACCGCTCCAGGCCCAGCGCCACCGAGCGCCGCGCCACACCGCACTGAGTCGCGATGGACCGCGCACTGCGGCCCTCGTCGAAATGAAATCCAAGAACCTTCTTCAGCTTCCTCATCGGCAGCCTTCCACGTGCCATCGCATGTCCCCCGGACCGATCGCGAAAATCCGGGACGTACGACGACACTCTGAGTCGAACCAAAATCTCCCGCCCCGAACGCGCGGCTACTTTCGAGATATTCGGCATCCTTCTTTCATGATCGCGGCGCCGAGTGAAATCCTTTTTCAATCGACCGTCCTGGCGACACGGAAACCGTACACGTCGACGCGCGCTGCGGTCTCGTTCCCGCGGCGCACGGCAAGGCGAAGGAACCTCGGCCCGTTGCTCCATGAGCTGCCGCGAGCGGTTCGGTTCGAGCAGTCGGCGGAAGTCCGGGCACTCCCGTCCACCGGAGCGTCCGTGTAGCCATCGTTCCAGCAGTCTTCCACCCACTCCCAGACATTTCCCAGCATGTCGTGCAGACCGAAATCGTTCGGCGCATACGACCCGACCGTCGCGGCCTGGGCCGCGCCGGCCGCGCGCGCCCCGCCCGGCGCGGCAGGCGCCGCGCCGTCGTCGCATGCCGCACCCCAATTCCAGCCATCGGACAGGCGCCTCAGGGCCAGATCGGCTCCGTTCGCGTGTTGGCACTGTTCGTCCGGTCCACCGTCCCAGTAGCGCGGCGACGGCGTTCCCGCCCGCGCCGCATATTCCCATTCCGCCTCTGTCAGGAGCCGGTAATCCTCTCCCGATTCCAGTCTCAACCAGTTCGCATAGGCCTGCGCATCGTCCCAGCTCACGCACACGACCGGGTCGCGGTTTCCCTGCGGGAACCCGGGGTCGCGCCAGTTGCGGTCCGGGTTGCTTCGCCATGTGCCGTCTTCGCCCGCCCAGCACGGTTCTGTCGTCTCGTGTCCGGTCGCTGCCGCGAAGCGGCTGAACTCGCCCACGGTCACCTCGTACCTGGCCACCGCGAACCGGTAGCCGATCCGCACCCTGTGCCGGGGGCCTTCATTGTCCCAGCGTTCGGGTTCCGAGGGCGAAGAGCCCATCTCGAAACTACCCTCCGGCAGCACCGCCATTTCCGGGCATTCTGCGCAGTCCCGGAAGATGGCGCCGGAGGCGAGGCTCGCCGGCAGCGATTCGGCGGCCGCCTGCGGCCGCCACGACGACGCGCGTTGCTGCGCCGCCGCCACCTGGCCGGCCGTCATCCTCGCGGCCAGGAGTTCGCGCTCCACCGCCGCCAGGGCGTCGCCGCGGCCCGCTGCGAGATTGAGCCACATATGCGCCTCGACATAGTCCTGCGCGACGCCCAATCCCCTGACGAGAAGGCGCCCGAGAGACAGCATCGACTTTTGATCGCCGGCCGCAGCCGCAGCCCGCCATTCGGCGAGCGCCGTCTTCGCATCGCGCGCTTCCCAGGCCCGCAATCCCGCTTCGTAATCCGCTCGCGCCGGCAAGGCGCAGACGAGCGCCGCCGCCAATGCCGCCGAAACAAGTCCGCTTCGCGCCGCAATGCCCTTCGCGATCGAGTGTGTCATCGTGAATGCTCCGAAACCAGGTTCAGGCCGCGCCTCCTGTGGACGGGCCGCCCGCGATTGCGGCGTTGGCGTCACTCGGCCTCTTCCGGGGCGGATGCCCGCTCTTGCCGGTAGAGGCCAACGAAATCGGGGGGCGTGAGGTTCAACGGCGGATAGCCGCCATCGCGCGCGGAATCGGCGATGATGCGGTCTGCGAAGGGAAACAGGATATGCAGCGCTTCGGAGACGATGAGGTTCCAACCCGCTTTCTCCTCCCCGAAGTCGATCAACTCGAACAATCCGGCATAGCTCAGTTCGGCGAGGAAAAGGATCTCCGCCTCCTGGGTCGCGGTCGCGGTGATCGACAGGGTGACCTCGTGCAACCCGCGCCACCGCCTGCAGTCCACCCGGGCCGAGATGTCGATATGCACCCTGTCCTTGTCGATCGGCGCCGGAGCGCCGGGGTTCTCGAACGAGAAATCCTTTATGTAGCGATTATGCAGGATCGCGTTCGATCCGGCCTCCCGACCTTGGGGCCCCGTCTCTAGCGCCATGCCGGCCCCGGGTACCAACCGACCAGGGAGTAGCGCGTGCCGCGGGTCACGGCCGAGACTCCGTGCAGGATAAGCGACGGAAAGATCAGCACCGTG
>MPNF01000140.1 GCA_002238885.1 Alphaproteobacteria bacterium bin95
TCGATCAGCGGCAGGACGGAGGCGGTTTCGCCGATGCTTGCGCCGTGGAACCATACCAGCGGCCCGTCGGGCCGCGCCGCGCCGGCGATGCCCCGCCGCTCGGGCAGGCGCGCCGGGTCTTCCCGGCCGCGCCGCCGGCGGTGGGCGACGTAAAACGGCAGCGCGGGCGCCAGCAGGCCGGTCGCCGCCCGGTAGGCGAGATGCATCATGGCGCGGCCCCGGACGGCAGCGGCTGGTGTCCGCACAGCCGGTCGGCGCGGTCGGTCAGGCTGTCCAGCGCTTCCTGGAGGCGCGGCAAGGCGTCGTCGTCCGAAACCGGCAGCGCTTCGCCGAACAGATAGACGCCGCGATTGACGGGAAGCGGCAGCAGCAGCCGGTCCCAGCTTCGCAGAAGAACGCGGCGTCGGACCGACCAGGACACCGGCAGGATGCGCACCCTGGTGAGCCGCGCGAGAGCCGTCGCCCCCGGATGCGGCACCCCGCGCGGTCCGCGCGGTCCGTCGGGGGTGATCGCCACGATATCTCCTGCGCGTACCAGCCTGACCAGCCGACGCAGCGCCAGCGCCCCGCCGCGCTCGGTCGAGCCGGAGACGGTATGGAGGCCGAAACCCTCTGCGATGGAGCCGCCGATCTGGCCGTCGCGATGCGCGGAAATGAGCACATGCGTGCGGTCGGGCCAGGGCCAGTCCACCGGAAAGAGCATCAGCCGGCCATGCCAGAAGCAGACCACGGCGCTGCCGTCTTCCTTCAGCGCCGTTTCCAGGTGCTCGCGCCCTTCGACGTGCCAGCGCGTCGTGCCGGCCACCAGCCGGACATAGGCGACCAGCAACCGCTTCGCGAGGCGCTGCGCCGCCGAGTGGCGCAACAGCCGCCTGCCGAGACGTCTAGGCAATGCGGCGGTCCGCTTCGGCGAACTGGAGCGCGTGCAGGCGTGCATAGACGCCGCTCCGCGCCAGAAGCGCACCGTGAGCGCCCGACTCGATAACCCGGCCCTTGTCGATGACATGAATGACGTCGGCATTGGCCACGGTCGAGAGGCGGTGCGCGATGACGACGGTTGTGCGGCCCTGCTTCAGCCGCTCGAGCGCGGCCTGGACCAGCCGCTCCGTCTCGGTGTCGAGCGCCGAGGTCGCTTCGTCCAGCAGCAGGATAGGCGCGTCCTTCAACATGGCGCGCGCGATGGCGATGCGCTGGCGCTGGCCGCCCGAGAGCCTGACGCCGAACTCCCCGACCCGCGTCCGGTAGCCTTCCGGCATGGCCTCGACGAAGTCATGCGCGCCCGCATTGCGCGCGGCGGCCTCGACCTCCTCCTCCGCCGCGTCCGGCCGCCCGCAGGCGATATTGGCGTGAATGCTGTCGTCGAACAGCGAAACCTCCTGGCTCACCAGCGCGATCTTGTCCCTGAGCGAGGCGAGGGTGACGCCGCGCAGGTCCTGCCCGTCTATGGCCACCCGGCCGGCTTTGACATCGTAGAAGCGCGGAATGAGGTTGAGGATCGTGGTCTTGCCGGCCCCGGAAGCCCCGACCAGGGCCGATGTGCGGCCCGCCGGAAAGGTGAGCGAGAGGCCGGATAGCGCCGCCGGTCCTCCCGAATAGGAGAAAGACACATCCTCGAGCGCGATTTCGCCCCGTTCGACGCGGAGCGGCACGGCGTCCGGCGCATCCACGATTTCGGGTTTCCGGTCCAGCAGTTCGAAGCAGCGCTGCGCGCCAACCAGTCCCTGCTGGATGGCGGCGTTGACGCTGACGAGATGCTTGACCGGCCGGTAGGCGATCAGGAAGGCCGTGAGGAAGGCGACGATGGTGCCCGGCGTTATGTTGCCGGCGGCGACCTGCCCGCCGCCGTAGAAGATGACGGCCGCGATGGCGACAGCGCCCAGGAACTCCATGATCGGGCGGGAGATCGCCTGCACGCGCACTGTCTTGATCGTCAGGCGGCGGATGCGATCGATGGCGGTGTCAGCTTCCCTGCGCTCGCGTTCCTCCAACCGATAGGCCTTGATGTGGCGGATGCCGGTGAGCGTTTGTTCGAGCGTGGCGGTGAACTCGCCCCAGCTCGTCTGCGTGGATCTCGTGATCCGGCGGATGCGCCGGCCGATGCGCAGGACCAGGATGAGCGTCGTCGGGAACACGAACAGCACGATCAGGGTAAGCAGCCAGTCCTGGTAGAACAGTACGCCCAGCACGAAGACGATAGTAAGGCTGTCCCTACCCAGCGTGAGCAGCGTTGTGGACAACGCCCCGCGCATCAGGTTCACATCGTTGGTGAAGCGCGAGATCAGCGCGCCGGTGCGGCTGTTGTCGAAAAACACCAGGTCCGCGTGGACCAGATGGCCGAACATCGCAGACTGGAAGGAGGCGACCACGCCCTGACCGACCCTGGCGAGAATGACGGCCGAAAAATAGGCCGAGAAGCCTTGCACCAGGCCCAGCGCGAAGATCGTCAGGGAAACGAAAACGATCAGCGCTTCGTTTCCTGCGACCAGTACCTCGTCGACCAGCTCCTGCACTACGCGGATGTAGCCGGCCTGCGCGGCGGCGCTCAGCGCCATCGCCAGCGCGGCCAGGCGGAGCGCCGGCAGGTTGGCGCGGATATGGCCTCGCCAGAGGCGGCCGATCAGCGCGCGGACGGGAAGGTCCTGGGGGGAAGCCATGAGGTGCGCTTCATAACACGAGCGGGCGGCAGGCGGGAGCGTCGATGCGCGCCCGGACGGGACAGTTGCTTGTCTCGCGGGAGCAGGCGTAAAGTCGCCGAGGCTGAAGCAGGGTCCGGGGGAACCGGACATCACATCTGGGAGGATGCCTACCATGAAACGTTCGCTTCTTGTTGCGACAGCAGCGGCAGCGGTCCTGACCGCCGGCGCCGTCCAGGCCGACGAGATCAGGATCGGGGTGCTCTATCCGATCGCCGGAACCGGAGCGGTTTACGGCGAGCCGGCGATGCACGGCCACAATATGGCCGTGGACGAACTCAATGCCGCGGGCGGCATCCTCGGCAAGAAGATCGTGAGCTTCGCCCGCGACACCAAGCTGAAGCCGGCCGCCGCCTCGGCTGCCGCCAAGGAGCTGATCACCAAGGACGACGTCAATGTGCTGGTCGGCGGGCTCTCCTCGGCCGTCGGCCTCGCGATTTCCGAAGTCGCGCGGCAGGAGGGGGTCGTCTATGTCGCGACGATCCCGAAGACGATCAAGCTCACCACCGAAAAGCGCCACGACCATGTCTTCCGGACCGCCTCGCATACGGACTTCGAAGGCGATGCGATGGGCCAGATCGTCGCCAAGCTCGGGCTGAAGAAGATCTGCGACATCCAGCTCGACTACGCCTACGGCCACGACCTCGCCGCCGGCATCGAGAAAGGGCTGAAGCGCCATGCGCCGGACGCCGAGAAAGTGCTGGACCTGCGCGTCAAGCTCGGCGCGACGGACTACAACGCCTTCATTTCCCAGATCATGGGCGCGGGCTGCGACGGCGTGACGAGCGGCCTCTGGGGCTCGCATTTCGTCAACTTCGCCCAGCAGGGCAGCCCGTTCGGCCTCTTCAACCAGATCAAGTACATCTCGGGCGGCGAGATCGCGAGCCACGAGATCGCCGGCAAGATGAAGGGCGACTATCCGGACAATGTGTGGTCGAACACCTATGAGCTCTGGTACCACCACCACGATCCGAGCCATGTCGCCTTCCAGGAGGCGTTGGCCGAGCGTTCCGGTACCAAGGAAACGGCCATGTGGCCGGTGCTCGCCTATATCGGCGTGAAGTTCATCGCGGCCGCCGCCGAGAAGGCCGGCTCGATGGACGCGGATGCGCTTGCCGCCGCGCTGAAGGGCATGAGCATCAGCACGCCCGTCGGCCCGCGCACCATCGACCCGGAGACCCATCAGGCCGACACGGGCCAGTTCTGGGGACCGATGGTGAAGAAGGAAGGCGTAGACTACCGCGTGATGGACCCGGTGACCTTCATCCCGGCGGTCATCGCAGAATAGCGGCACTGAAGAAGCGCGGCCGGCCCTTCCGCCGGCCGCGCTTTCCCTTTTCCGACACAGGAACGGAGCCCGTCCGTGGACTCCATCATCCAGTTCGTGCAGCAGGATCTGGGCAATCCGGGGCTGGCGGCTCTGCTGTCCAACCCGTCTTTCGCCTTCATCCAGCTCATGAATTCCTTCTCGCAGGCGATGAACCTGTTCATTATCGCCGCGGGCCTGTCGCTGATCTTCGGCGTCTTGCGCGTCATCAACTTCGCGCATGGCGCCTTCTATATGTTCGGCGCCTATATCGTTTATTCCGTCGCCCAGGAATGGACCGGCAATTTCTGGCTGGGCGTTGCCGCCGCCGGCTTCGGCCTCGCGGTGATGGCGGTCGTGATCGAGCGCGGCCTCTTCCAGTATATCTACGACAAGGAGCACCTGATGCAGCTGCTCCTGACCTTCGCCGTCGTGCTGATCCTTTCTGACGTTGCGAAGATAATCTGGGGAACCGACCAGTACAGCGTCTCCTATCCGGCAAGCATGAAGGGCGCGGTTGATCTCGGCGTCACCGTCTATCCGACCTACCGGCTGTTCCTGATCGTGGTCGGACCCGCAATCGCCATCGGGCTTTGGCTGTTCACCGAGCGCACCCGCTTCGGGCGGCTCACGCGCGCCGCAACGCAGGACCGCGAAATGCTCTCCGCGCTCGGCGTCAATGTGCCGATGATCTACACCGGCGTCTTCATCCTGGGTTCGGTGCTGGCCGGCATCGGCGGCGGGCTCGCCGCGCCGTTCAACTCGCCGACGCCCGGCATGGATGCGACGATCATCGTCGATTGCTTCGTCATCGTCATCGTCGGCGGCCTCGGCTCGATCTGGGGCAGCTTCATCGGCGCAATCATCTATGGGCTGGTCTTCAACTACGGCTCGGTGATCGTGCCCAACTGGCAGGACGTCTTTCCGTTCCTGATCCTGCTGGCGGTGCTGCTGGTCCGGCCGTGGGGCCTCTTCGGCAAGCCCGAGGGGGGGAACGCCTGAAATGACCGGCCCGATGACCCGTCCGGTCCTGGCCGCCTGCGCGGTCGTGCTGGTCCTGCTCGCACTGGTGCCGGTGCTGGAATCGAACTACCTGATCGACCTCTTCAACGAGATCATGATCTACGCGCTGTTCGCGCTCAGCCTGAATGTCATTATCGGCTATTCGGGCAATGTCTCCTTCGGGCATGCCGCCTATTTCGCCATCGGCGGTTACACCATGGCGATCCTGCTCACGACTTACCAGTGGCCGCTGCTGCCTGCTTTCGCGGCTTCGGTTGCGTTCTCGTTCGTTGCCTCCGGCGTGGTCGCCTATTTCTGCACGCGGCTGACCGACATTTATTTCGCCATGCTGACACTCGCCTTCTCCATGCTGGTCTGGGGCGTTGCATTCAAATGGCGGTCGATGACCGGCGGCGACGACGGCTTCGTCGGCGTGGACGTGCCGGCCTTCATCGCCGAGCGGGTGCCGTTCTACTATTTCTCGCTGGTCGTGATCGCGATAGCGGTGGCGGTGCTCTGGGTCATCTGCCATTCCGCTTTCGGGCGTGCCCTGCTGGCGGTGCGCGAGAACCCGGTTCGCGCGGGCTTCGTCGGTATCAACACACGGCTGATGCGCTGGTGGGCGTTCGTCGTGGCGGGCACGTTCGCCGGAATAGCGGGCTCGCTGTTCGCCATGGTACATCGCGGCATGTACACGGAGTCGGCGTTCTGGCCCGAGAGCGCGACCGTGCTCATCATGACCCTGCTGGGTGGCATGTACTCCTTCTTCGGCCCGGCGATCGGGGCCGCGAGCCTGTTCCTGCTGGAGCGGTTGACCAACGAATACACGGAATACTGGCCGCTGGTGCTTGGCACGATCCTGCTGGTGATCCTGATGTTCCTGCCCGAGGGGCTGGCGGGGTTGGCGAAGGCGGTCCGCCGCCAGATCCTGCGGGTGCGCTGAGGCCATGCTGAAGATAGACGGCCTTTTCAAGCAGTTCGGCGGCTTCGTGGCCATAAACGATGTCTCCTTCGAGCTCATCGAAGGCGAAAAGCACGCCATCATCGGACCGAACGGCGCCGGCAAGACGACCTTCTTCAACCTGGTCACGGGCCATCTGCTGCCGGACCGGGGCACTGTCGCTTTCCAGGGCGACGACATCACCGGCCGGCCGCCGCACCGAATCGTCAAGCTCGGCCTCGCACGCTCTTTCCAGCGGATCAACATTTATCCGCGCATGTCGGTGTTCGAGAATGTCCAGGTGGCGCTTATCGCCCGGGAGCGGCGCGAGTTCCGCTTCTTCACGCTCGCCGCGGGACTCTGCGGCCCCGAAACGCGCGCACTGCTGGAGCTTGTCAGCCTCGCCGACGAGGCGGAGGAGCTCGCCGGCGAACTCGCCTATGGCAAACAGAAGCAGCTGGAACTAGCCATCGCCCTGGCGGAAAACCCCCGGGTGCTGCTGCTCGACGAGCCGACCGCCGGCATGTCGCCGAGCGAGACCGAGGAAGCGATCCGGCTGATCCGCGAGATTGCCGACGCGCGTGGCCTGACGCTGCTGTTCACCGAGCACGACATGACGGTGGTGTTCGGCATCGCCGACCGGATCACGGTTCTGCACCACGGTGAGGTCATCGCGTCGGGAGCGCCGGAGGCCGTGCGTAGCGATCCGATGGTGCGCCAAGTCTATCTCGGCGAGGAGGAGGTGGGGAATGGCGCAGCTTGAAGCCAGAAACCTGCACACCTCCTATGGGCTCTCTCGAGTGCTGTTCGGTGTTTCCTTCGAGGTCGAGCAGGGCTCCTGCATCGCCCTGATCGGGCGCAACGGAGTTGGCAAGACCACCACCATGCGCTCGCTTATCGGCCTGACGCCGCCCTCCGAAGGCGAGGTAGTCTGGGAAGGCCGGCAGATCTCCGGGTTCGCCCCGCATACCGTTGCCAAGCTCGGCATCGGCTTCGTGCCCGAGGACCGGCGCATCTTCCCGGAGCTTACCGTGTGGGAGAACCTCGACATTGCGCGCCGACCTGCAGAGCCGGGGCGGCAGGCTTGGGGCGAGGACGAGGTGTTCGACCTGTTCCCCGATCTCAGGGATATTCAGTCGCGGGCGGGCGGCGTGCTTTCAGGCGGCCAGCAGCAGATGCTCACCATCGCCCGCTCGCTGATGGGCAATCCGAGGCTGCTGCTGCTCGACGAGCCGTCGGAGGGCTTGGCCCCGCGCGTCGTCGAAACGCTCCGCGAGCGCGTGCGGACGCTGAAGGAAAGCGGGCTTTCGATCATTCTGGCGGAACAGAATCTCGGCTTCGTGCTGGCGCTTTCGGACATGTGCCATATCATGGAGAAGGGTGAGATCGTCTATTCCGGCACGCCGGACCACTTGCGTGAGAACCGCGATGTGCTCGACAGGCATCTGACGCTGTGAAGGAAGC
>MPNF01000141.1 GCA_002238885.1 Alphaproteobacteria bacterium bin95
CGACGCGCCGCCGCTTCCTTGCCGGCACGGGCGCTGCGGCGGCGGGCCTTGCGATCCTGCCGCAAGCCGGCCTCGCCGGGGAAGAGCCCAAGCTCAATTTCTACAACTGGGACACCTATATCGGCGAGACCACCCTTGCGGACTTCACGGCGCGGACCGGCATATCGGTCCGGATGGACCTCTATGCGGACAATGACGAGCTGTTCGCAACGCTGAAGAAGGGCAATCCCGGCTACGACGTGATCGTGCCGACCAACGATTTCGTCGAGCGCATGATCGCGGAAGACATGCTAATGCCGCTCGACCATGCGGCCCTCCCCAACATGGCGAATATCGAACCTGCCTTCCGGGATGTTGCCTTCGACCCCGGCCGGCGCCACTCCATTCCCTATATGTGGGGCACGATGGGGATTGGCTACCGGAAGTCCCGCTGCGACGGCGTACCCGACAGCTGGCGCTGGCTCTACGACTCCGACCGCTATAGCGGGCGCTGCGCGCTCCTGAGCGAGGCGACCGCCGTGCTGGGCGCGGCCTTCAAATATCTGGGCCATCCGCTCAATACCGGCGACCCGAAGCACATCGCGGCGGCCGAGACGCTGATTGTCGCGCAGAAGCCGCATCTCAAGCTGTTCGCGCCGGACAACGGCCAGGACCTGCTGCTGTCCGGCGAGGTGGACATCGCGATGGAGTGGAACGGCGACATCCTGCAGGCGATGACGGAGGACGACGACATCTCCTATGTCGTGCCCCGCGAGGGGTCGATCGTGTGGGAGGATGCGCTTGCGATCCCGCGCGGCGCCCCGTATCCGGGGAACGCGCACGCCTTTATCGATTTCATCCTGGGGGCCGAGGCCGGCGCGGCGATTGCGGAGGCGATCCGCTATGCGACACCGAACGCCGCCTCGAAGGCGCTGCTGCCGGCGGACTATACGGGCAACCCGGGCATCTTCCCGAGCGAACAGACGCTTGCGGCCTGCGAGCCGGCGCTATACCGGGGCGAGGAGGTCGCGCGGCTCTACGAAGCGGCCTGGACCCGGATCCAGGCGGCCTGACGGCGGGGTGCGGGATTGCCGGACACAGGGCTGAACGGCCCGACCTGAAGCGGAGTCTTTAGATGACCGATACCGGAAATTCCAAGCGCCGCCTGATCGAGGGCCGGCCGGCCCTCATCGTCATCGACATCCAGCAGTCCGCCTTCGTCGAGAAGGAGGTCCGCTCGATCCCGCACATGCCGGACTATGCCGGGCGGGTCGCCCGGGCCCGCATCGCCATCGACCGGGCGCGAGAGGTGGACATCCCGATCGTCTTCATCCAGGAGATCCACCGGGCCGACCTGGTGGATTTCGGCCGCGAACTCGACGGCAGCGAGGACATACACTGCCTCGACAACAACCCGGAAACGGCTTTGGCGAAGGAGGTGACCGGTTTCCGCGACGGGGACTACCTCGTTCAGAAGCGCCGCTACTCGGCGTTCTACGGCACCGATCTGGAAATCCTGCTGCGGGGCCTCAGGGTCGATACGCTGCTGTTGACGGGCGGGCTGACAGACGTTTGCGTCCATTACACCTTCGTGCCGCACCTTCGGTGCTAAGGTATTGATACAGCGTTTGTTTTTCCTCGTGCAATCGCAGGTTGGGGACGGAAATGCAACTGCGTTTTCCCCCGCCTGCAACCGGATGCAGGAGGAACAAGCATGTCAACCGTCCGCCTCACGGAGAGCCGGATCGAGAGCCTCGGGCCGCGCCGGTCTCCCTACGACGTTCGCGACAGCGCGCTGAAGGGGTTCGGCGTTCGCGTCCTTCCCTCGGGGGCCAAACGCTACTTCATCCATAGCCAGCACGAGGGCCGCCGGGTCTGGAAGACGGTGGGCGCCGTCGGCGGCCTCGGCCTCGACGAGGCCCGCAGGCGGGCCACGGAGCTTCTTGCCGCGATCCGGCGCGACGAGGCGCCCGTCCTGCCGGAAGAGAGATTGTTCGAGACCGTGGCGGAGGAGGTGTTCGACCGCTACGGGCGGCGCTGGAAACCCGGAACCATGAAGGTCAACCGGGATTATCTGCGCAACACGATCCTGCCCCGGTTCGCAGGGATGAACATCGCCGACATCGCAAGGGAGGACGTGCAGCGCTGGTTCGCTTCTCTGCACGCCACGCCGGTGGCGGCCGACAGGTCCGCGCCGGTGCTCTCGGTCATCATGCGCCAGGCGGAGGTCTACGGTTACCGCCCGGAAGGCAGCAATCCCTGCGCCGGCATCCGCCGCTACCGGCGCAAGGGCCGGGAGCGCTTCCTGTCCGAACCGGAGCTTCGCCGGCTCGGGCAGGTACTGGACCGTCACGAGGCGCGCCATCCCCGCAAGGCGGCGTTCGTTCGCCTGCTGCTGCTGACCGGCTGCCGCAAGACCGAGATCGCGACGCTGCAGTGGTCCGACTACCGCGAGGGACGGTTGTTCCTGCGCGACGGCAAGACCGGGCCCCGGACGGTCTGGCTGTCCTCGCCGGCCCGCGCCGTGCTGGACGGTCTGCCGCGCGAGGGCCAATGGGTCTTTCCCTCGCCGCAGCGGCGGGCCCCGGCGAGCTCGGCCGTCTTCGACAAGTTCTGGTACCGGGTCCGGGTGGAGGCGGGCATCGCCGATGTCCGGCTTCACGATTGCCGCCATACCTACGCCAGCATCGCCATCATGGGGGGCGAGAGCGTCACGACTGCGGCGCGGCTGCTCGGGCACGACAGTGCGCAGACGACGCTCCGATACGCCCACCTTTCCGACCGCCCGGTCCGGGAAGCGGCCGACGCGCTTGCCGGCATTCTCGGGAGCTGAGCGATGCCGGACCGCAGAAGACTGACCGACGCCGGCATTGCGCGGCTCCGGGCCGGGGCGCACGAATATACCGTATGGGACACGCAGGTCGCCGGTCTCGGCGTGCGCGTACGCCCCTCCGGCAGCCGGACCTTCATATACCACCGCAAGACGGATCGGGGCGTGAAGAAAACGTCCTTCGGCCCGGCGGTGCTGCGCAAGGTGGAAGAGGTGCGCCGCGCCTGCATGGAGGCGGCGGCGACCGGGAACGACAGCACGGACGGCGAGGCTCGCGGAACGGCGCCGCTGTTCCGGGATTTCGTCGCCGGTCCGTGGAAGACGGACCGCTTCGCGCGCTTCAAGCCCTCCACGCAGAGGGACTCCGAGGGCATCCTGGAACGGCGCCTGCTTCCGGCCTTCGGGGCCCGCCGCGTCGACCGGATCGGCCGGCGCTCCGTCATCCGCTGGTTCGAGGCGCTCAGCCGGAGCGCACCGGGGGCGGCCAATGCCGCCCTCGCCCTCCCCCGCCCCCTCCTCAACCCTCCGCCGGCCCTCCGCCTCCCGGGGGTTCGAGGCCCGCAGCCGGAGCGCACGGGGGGCGGCCAAGGCCGCCCTCGACCTGCTCGGCCACATCCTCAACCATGCGCGCGCACTCGGGCATGTCGGGACCAACCCGACAAGAGGCATCCGCCGCAATCCCGGCCGGAAGATGACGCGGTTCCTGTCCCGCGAGGAGATCGCCCGCCTCCATCTTGTCCTCGACCGTCATGCCGGAGGCTCTGCGTCCGAAGCGCAGCAGGCCGACACGATCCGCCTGCTGCTGCTCACCGGCTGCCGCAAGGGCGAGATCGTGCGTCTTCGCCGCGATGAGGTCAGGGGCGACCGGCTCGAACTCGTTGATTCGAAAACCGGGCCGAGAACGGTCCTGCTCAACGGCCCGGCCAGGGAGATCGTCGAGCGCCGCATGGCGCAGGGAACCGGTCCCTGGCTGTTCCCCTCTGTCAGCGACCCGTCCCGTCCTCAATGCCGGGGGCTGCCGCTCTGGTACCGGGCGCGCCGCGAAGCCGGAATCGAGGATGTGCGCCTGCACGACCTGCGTCATACCGTGGCCAGCCAGGCGGCGATGAACGGCGTGCCGCTGCCGGTCGTCGCCCGCCTGCTCGGCCACAGCAATGTGAGCATGACCATGCGCTACGCCCATGTCGGCGACCGGGAGATCGAGGCCGCGGCCGAACGGGTCGGGCGGGCGGTGTATTCCGCCATGGGACTGAGCCTTCAAATGCACCCCTTGGATACGCCGAACGGCGGATCGTCCGGATAACGCACCCGTTTCATCCGCTTCACGGCCGCGAGTTTCCGCTGGTCGAGATCGCATCGGTGATGGGGGTGGGGCGGGTTCATTACACGGCTGACGACGGGACGCTGCGCACGATCCGTCAGGCCTTCACCAGCGCCGCAGCGGTGGATCCGTTCGCGAGGGTAGCGGCGGGCCGGTCGGCGTTTCGGGTGTCGGATCTGCTCGCGTTGGCGGCATTGCTGGACAGCCTGGACGGAGACGATGGCGCCGGGAGGGAGGGCGGTAGCGGGACGGGGACTGTCAAGGAGATTTTGCCGCGTGTGTAAGATCATTTTTGCGCATAAGCGGGAAGTGCAGCACACTGAAGTGGCTGAAGAGGTGGCATAGATTGAGTATATGCTTGGCATTTCAGCCGATTTTCTCCTGTGCAGGGGAAAACGAGACTTGATGCGGTGGTAAGTATGTGCATAAATATATTTACATACCTTTCCCGACGGAGCCCGTGCGATGGCCAGACGCCCCGCCGACGCAAAGACCCGTTCCCTCAAGGAGCACGGCTGCCTGAACCCGAACGCGGAGGCGGTTCGCGACGAGCTGTTCCTGTCCAACGCGTTCTTCGATCCGCGCGACCTGATCCAGGTCAGGTACGAGATGCTGCGCCGCGTGCGCGAGGACGGCGTGCCGGTAAGCCACGCGGCCGCGAGCTTCGGCGTCTCGCGACCCACCTGGTATCAGGCGCAGCGCGCCTGGGAAGCGGGCGGGCTGCCGGGCCTGCTGCCGGACCGCCCGGGGCCGCGCCGGGCGCACAAGCTCAGCGACGAGGTGGTCGAGGCGCTGCGGGCGGCGAAGAGCGAACAACCGGAACTGACCGCCGCCGAGCTGGCCGAGCTGGTGCGCGCACGCTTCGCCATCTCGGTTCATCGCCGCAGCATCGACCGTGCCCTCGCGCGGGGAAAAAAACGATGACGATGCACAACCCGCCCTGCGCCGCGCTCGCCGCGGCGGAACATTCCGCCTACGGGCACGGTTACGAGCGGATGCGCCGTCATGCCGTCGAGCCCGGCGCCGGCCACGACCGCCACGGGCTCGCCGTGGTGGCGCTGCGCGGCGTCGCGGCCTGGCTGCACGCCTTCGCCACACTGCCCGCCCCGACGGCCGCTCTGTGCCCGGCGGCCTCGCCCGGGCCGTTGCCCACCGGGGTCGAGACGTCGGCGATCGACATCCTGATCGCCATGCTCAGGGGCCATATAGGGAGGGAAGCCGCATGAACCCCGCTCACCAGAAGGTGGCCGCGAGCCACCTGAGCCGCGATGCCTACCTGTATGTGCGCCAGTCCACTCAGCGCCAGGTGTTCGACCATGGCGAGAGCACGCGCCGCCAGTACGCGCTGCGGGAGCGGGCGGTGGCGCTGGGCTGGCCGACCGAGAGCATCGTCGTGATCGACAGCGATCTCGGTCTTTCCGGCGCCGACAGCGACCGCAAGGGATTCCAGCGCCTGGTCGCCGAGGTCGGCATGGGCCGGGTCGGGATCGTGCTCGGGCTCGAAGTGTCCAGGCTCGCGCGCAACTCCACCGAGTGGCACCGCCTGCTCGAGATCTGCGCCCTGAGCGAGACGCTGATCCTCGACGAGGACGGCGTCTACGATCCCGCCGACTTCAACGACCGGCTCCTCCTGGGGCTCAAGGGCACAATGTCCGAAGCTGAGCTTCACATGATGCGCCTCCGGCTGCGCGGCGGACTGCTGGCCAAGGCCAAACGCGGGGAGTTGAAGCTGGCGTTGCCGATGGGGCTCATCTACGACCCGCTCGACCGGGTGGTGCTCGATCCCGACGAGCAGGTGCAGCACAGTCTGCGCCTGCTGTTCGATACCTTGACCCGGACCGGATCGGCCAGCGCCACGGTCAGGCATTTCAACAACGAGAAGCTGCTGTTTCCGTACCGTCCTCGCAGCGGGCCGCACAGGGGCGAACTGCACTGGAAGCCCCTGAGGTTCTCGCGCGTGCGGACGATCCTGCGCAACCCGCGATACGCCGGCGCTTTCGCATACGGGCGCACCCGCGGCCGGCGGCGGCCCGGCGGCGGCAGTGAGAAGAAATCCCGGGCACGCGAGGAATGGACGGTCCTGCTGCGCGATGCCCACCCGGGCTACATTACCTGGGAGCGGTTCGAGCAGAACGAGCGCCAGCTCCGGGACAATGCCCAGGCTTATGCCGCGGTCGAGCGACGCGGCGCCCCGCGCGAAGGACCCGCGCTGCTGCAGGGTCTGGTCGTCTGCGGCGTGTGCGGCAGGAACATGACGGTGCGCTACAAAACCGCAAAAGGGCAACAAAACCCCTGGTATCTGTGCAACCACGAAAGGGTCGAGACGGCGAGCGCGGAGAATTGCCAGAGCATATCCGGCGGCGTCATCGACCGGGCGATTGGCGAGCTGCTGGTGGAACTGATGACACCGCTCACGCTGGACGTCGCGTTGCAGGTACAGGACGAGCTCGCCGCCCGCGCCGGGGAGGCCGATCTGTGGCGCGCTCAGCAGGTGCGGCGCGCCCGCGAGGAAGCCGACCTGGCCCGGCAGCGGTTCATGCAGACCCATCCCGACAACCGCATGGTGGCCGACGTGCTGGAGGCGGAGTGGAACGCGAAGCTTCGGGCGCTCGACGAGGCCCAGCGCGAGCTCGAGCGCAGCCGCGCCGAACCGGGCCAGGGATTGGACGACGGCCAGCGCCAGCGGATCCTCGCGCTGGCCAGCGACTTCCCCCGCCTGTGGAACGACCCGGCGACGCCGCACCGCGAGCGCAAGCGGATGGCGCGGCTGCTGATCGAGGACGTGACCCTGACCAAGGCCACGCGCAGCCTGGGGGTGCGACTGCGCGGCGGCGCGACCCGACAGATCGCCTGGACGCCGGACCCTCACCCGTCCCAGCGCCACAAGACCAGCGACGAGGTCGTCGCCGAGATCGACAGGCTGATGAACGATCACAACTATGGCGAGATCGCAGCGATCCTCAACCAGCGCGGCTACCGAACCGGACACGGCTGCGCCTTCAATCCGATGTTGGTCAGGGTGGTCCGGGTCAACTACGCTCTCAAGTCCCGCCGTGATCGGCTGCGCGAACGCGGGCTGCTGACGGCCCTGGAAGTCGCCGACCGGTTCGGAGTGTCCGACGACACGGTACACAGATGGCAGAGGGCCGGGCGGCTGCGCGCACACGCCTACAGCGACAGACCCCGATACCTGTACGAAATCCCCGATCCACAACCGACCGAATGGCCAGGACCAAGCCCAAAACAGGGACCT
>MPNF01000142.1 GCA_002238885.1 Alphaproteobacteria bacterium bin95
CGGCGTAGCCCGCCGCGGCCAGCGCCAGTGGAACCATGATCGTCATCTCTCTCCCCCTCCCAAGGGTTCCGATTCGATCTCAGGGAGCCGGAGGGGAGGGGGTGATCCCGGTGACTCCACGACTTGAGGATTGCGTTACGCTGCCGAAGGTTGGGAGGCTGGTAGCGGCGCACGCTGACAGTCGTGGGGAGAAGGGTCCGGCGCATGGGCGCGGGAGTCAACCGCTCATGGACCGTCCGAAGAATCTGTACTGGCCTGACAACCAGTGCAATAGACAGCCGGTCGATCCCCGTCATTGCCGCTGCCGCCGTCGCGGGCCACTTGCCTGGCGCCCGGCTGCCGACCATCTTGGTCGGCATGATGCTTGCCACCCGTCCGGTCCCTGTTGCGCCGTCCCGGTCCTGTCAGTGGATCGAGGGCGATCCGCGTCTTGCCGAAGATGTGGACGCGCTGAAATGCGGGTTGCCGGCGCTGCCGGGCGCGTCCTGGTGTGCGGTGCACGCGGCCCGCTGCCGTCAGGACCGCCCCTCTGCGGGGAGCGAAACCGACGCGGCCTGAACGCGGGCGCAGCCGAAAGTCGCCTGCCATCGCCCACCACGGCGCTCCGATAGCGCCGCATTGAGGCTGCATCTTCCTGTCATCATTCTGCCGAACCGACAGAGCCGCATCGAGGCTGCGACGGCGGACGCAATCCGGGCCGACCCGGCCATTGCGCAAGCGCGCATGCCGAAACGAGGCAAGCACGGTTTCGAGGCGTCGCGTCCCGAGGATGCAGCAGATCGTTGTTTATCGGCAGATTGTCCGGTTGCCCGCCCGGATGTCAGGTCGAGGAGGGTCAAAGGCCCGCCGCACGAACTCGTCTATCCGATCGTTGGGTGACGGCATTGAGCGGTGCCTACCGCCGGTATCGTTGCACGCGTAACCTCCCGGCAGCGTTCCGCTCATGTTCGAAGCTTCGATCTATCCCCGTATTCGGGGAAACGCTTCGCCAACTCATTGGTCCATGGGTCTATCCCCGTAGGCGGGGAATATCATTTGTCCGGGCCGTCCGGACAGCCGGTCGACGCTTTGCAGCGGTGCTCAATCTCCTTGCCTCATCGCTCGGATACCGGCGGCTCATCTTCCTTTCATCATGCTCCCTTCAACATCGGGCAGCCTGACGACGAATACGACAACCGCATTGCGCCTTCGTCAAGACTGCGTTCGGGCCGGCGGCCGCAGCATCATCATTCCGTACCCGTATGCGCAATGCCGACCGACACCCCGCTCCAGCAATTCGCCGAACCCGGTCGCATCCGAAATCGTGACCGTTCCCCGAATCGTGGTGTCCGGCCCTCCTACGCCCCCGTTTCGAGCCGCCCGCCCGCGCCGGAAGCCCGCCAGGCGGCTGGACGCACGATCCAACGCGGCCCATGGCGCCAGCCGTTCCGACAGCCAGTCGAGATAAACCGCCTCGCGCGTTCGCCCCGCCTTCTTCATGCCGTCCGGGTCCGCTGCGAATACCGTCAATGCCTCAAGCAGGAACGCGTCCAGTTCAGCGCCTGCCTTATATGTCGTGCCGTTCGCTGTCCCGAGCTCCCCGGTGAGCCTGCGAACCGGTCTTGCACGCAGGTCAAACCCGAGTTTCTGGCCGACCCGCCACTCCCCGGGCATCGCCTTGCTCTGCATCGATTCGGTCCGCAGCACGGCAAGATGATCCGGCAAGGCGTAGCAACGCGCCCGCCCGGCAAGCTCCTCGGCATTGCGTCTCGAGTAGGCATACAGATAACCCGTTGCCCGCCGGGGCGGAACGAGCAGGCGAAACGGGCGTAATAGTCCCGGGCCCAAAGCTTCATCCAGCAAATGGTGCAGCGCCCGGCCTTCGTCGAAGTCGAATTGCTTCCCGCGATGCCTGACCCATCCGCGTTCGCCCGCCCATGAGGCCAGGGCTTTTGTCTCCATGGGAACCCGGACCAAGTGGAGCTGACGCGGTTGGGTCATGGGGCCTCCCCTGCCGGGAGGCTGCCTTCGACCACCCGGCGCGAGCCGCCGTGCAGCCCGCGGAGCCAATTCCGCCGATCCTGCAGGTCCCGCACCGTGCCTGCGCTGTCGAGCTCATCCTCCGGTCCTTCGCCGGCCGGCCAGAGCGCACGGCATGCCCGCCCGACCCCCGGTAGTGCGCAAAGCGCCTCGTAGGCGTTGCCCGCCACGACCCAGCGCGCCGCGCCGGGACTCAGCAGAGGCGTTGAAGGCAGGCACGGCTTTCGCCCGAGGAACAGTGGCCGGGCCGGACGATCGAGCGCCCGTGCAATCTCCTCGATTTGCGGAAGCTCCCCGGCCGGTTCCAGACGCATTACCAGCGTCAATGCCGCGTCCGCCTCATAGTCGCGCCGCCTGCGGTGCGGCGCCGCGTAGCTCGACCCGGTCCGGACTTCGGGCACGCCGTGCGTTGTCCAGCCCCAATCCGTCCTGTCCAGCGACACATTCTGGACATCGGTCAGCCTGCTTCCCTCGCGGTCGCGGCGGGCGCCGAACACAAGTCGATCCTGGAGGGACTGGAGCGAGTTACGGTCCCGGTAGTCCCAGCCCAGGGCATTGCCGATCAGTCCCGCCAGCATTGAAGAGCCGGGAAAGTCCCGTACCGGCCCCAAATGGTCGACCGCGACATCTCCGAACGCCATCAGCGGCGCCTGCAGCTTCAGGACCAGCCAACGTCTCACGGCATATCCCTTGCGACAACGCCCTCGGCCCACGCGGCGATATCCGCGAGCGCCCCGCGCTCGGCGCCCGGGATCTCCTCATCGGCAAGCGACATGAACCGCCGTTCCTCTCCGGTCGCATAGACATCGTCGAGAGCCCGCAGGTGTGAGGCCAGCGCGGCAACAGCCCGGTCTACATTCGCCGGGCACGGGGTGCGCCAGGCTTCCGCCAGGCTGCGAGGCTGCCGGCTGCCGGCCTCCAGCAGCATGAAGGAGGCCCGCCCATAAGGTGCGGTCGAGCCCTGCTTGGCTCCGGGAGATATTTCGGCGACCAGATAGACGAGATTGTGCAGCACCCGGCCCGCTAAATCGGCATCGCCTCCGAGATTCGAAACAAGACCGTTCAGGTCGACGACGACATAGCCGTAGAACAGGCCGGAAGTCAGTTCGGTTTCGTGTATGAGATCGGTCGACGACTCGTCCGCCGCCAGATCGTCGACTGCCGTCAGGAAGTCGTACTCCGCTTCTTCTTCATGTACCGTGAAGGCATGGGCCACATGCACCGGGGCGGTGATGTTGGCGGCCGCATCCGACGTGACCATCCGCCCGAACAGTGCCGCCGCCAGTCCTCCGGGCAGCGCCGTTGCCTCCCGCATGGCCCGGAAATTCGCATGATAATCGTCGCGCCAGGCCTTGGCGGCCTTTGCCGCCAGTTCCGCCGCCCGGTCGACATCTCCGTCTCCGGCATCCAGCGCAACGTTGACCAGGCGTTCGGTTTCGCTCCTGAGCCAGTCGATCTCCGGAGCGCCCAGCAGCAGGGTCTGGCGGGATTTCTTCTCGACTCCCCGCGGCCCGTAAACGGCCGCCTGCACTTCCGGTTCCAGCGCTTCGACGATTTCACCGGGAAATTGTTCGCGAAGCGATTCCATGACCTTGGTCGTCACCAGCTCGCGCGACCTGAAATCCTCCGTCACGCCCGCGATGCCATACAGGGAATGCACGTCTTCGGCGTGCCGCCAGTGCCGCTTGAGGCATTGCGACGACACCCTGGTGCGCAGCACGCCGCCAAAGGGAAGCCGTTTCGCCAGTCCGCTGTCGTCGCGGTTCAGCAAGGCGGCGGTATAGGCGCTCAGAGTATGGATCTGGAGAAAACGCGGTTGCGCTGTCATTCAGGCGTAGCCCTCTTCGTTCGCTGTTTCCGTCTTCCATTCGGCCCGGTCCAGGCGCCGGTAGTAGGCCCGGGCCAGAAACGGACCGTACTTCTCGGGCAGCAGCAGGACATAGGCAATGTCCGGCACGTTTACGCCGCTTCCGGGAACGATCGTTCTCGACAGAGCGCGGACTGCGCGCTGGAAAAGGGCCGTGCGCTGCGCACCGTGCGTTCTCATGAGCAGCGCCAGCCTTCGCTCGCTCAGCCCTGCTTGCGGATGCCCGGCATTCCCCGGCCATCCGGGGTCGCCACCATCGCACAACACCGCACCGAGACGCCGTGCCCCATTGTGCAGGTGATGCCCTTCGCGCGGCGTCAGAATGGCAAGCGAGCGAACGATCGCCATCCACTCGCTTTCGCGGTCGGGCCGCCCGATCGTTCCGGGATGCCTCGACGCGAGCCTCCAGAAAACGGGAGCGCCGACACCGGCGCGCATTTGCCTGAGTTCGGCCAGCGGACCGGGTCCGAGTTGCCGGAGCGTCGCCGCCGCCGAAAGGGCGGCCCTGCCGATGTCGTTAGACACGGGGCGATTTCAGCCCGTGTTCGAAGAGTTCGGGAAATTTCCGTCGAACCATGTTGGCGAGCGCCCCTTCCGCACGCGCATGCGCCCTGGCCCGCTTCGTCGCCGGGCACCTCATACCGGGCAGCGCCATTGCGAACTCCCGCCGCGTGACGCTCCAGAGGGTTTCGAGAAACTCGAACCTTGCGTCCGCTTCTTCTTCGAAACGGCGCCGAAGGCAGGGGAAGAACATGCGGTCGGCTGCGTCGTGCAGCCTGCCTTTCGCTTCCCGGGCCCGGGCAAAGTGTTTCGTCTGGACCGCTTCCGAATCTCCTCCGGCGGCCGCCAAGGCGAGCGAATATCGCAGTGCCCGCTGGAATATGTCGATTTCCTCCATCTGGGCTCGCGTCTCACCCGCCGTATCGGACGGTGGCGGGAGCATCGTCCCCGGCGGCATCGCCACGATACGCGACTGGAGCCCCTCCGTCTTGCCGGGCCCCCGCGACAGGGCCTCTGCGACCAGCACCATGTCGCGGCCCTGCTCCCCTTCCCCCCGCTGCGCCAGGACCGGAAGGACCCATTCGCCCGAAAACAGAAGCTCGCACAGCTTCGGATAGTCGAACCCGGCTTCCCCGACCGTCAGGCTCTTCCTTTCCTTCCCGTGAACCGGCGCCCAGGGATCGCCTGTATCTCCCCTGCGCCGCCTGGCGTCGATCCGCGCAGCTCGGGATGTCGACGTGAATGCGACGAACCTGCCGTCCTTCTCGACGAGGCGTACGCGCCGGCAAACTTCGATGAACCAGGGATCGAGGCTTGCAAGGTCGAGCTGCTCTCCTTCGGGCCAGTCCAGACACCAGAGCGCCCCCGGGCCGCCGACCGTTCCGCGCGAGGCGCCTTCCCCTGCCGCTCGCTGCTCCAGCAGGCGCCCGACATCGCGCGCCCACCAAGCTGAAGGATCCACCGACAGGTCTCCTCCTCCCCTCCCCGGCGCCAGTCCGACAAGGGGGCGGCTCGCATACCCCCCGTTCATGCGCGCGATCCCGTTCTTGCCGTTGCCGCCATATCCGCTCATCGTTTGCAGGGACACCAGCGCCAAAATCCAGTCTTCCGCCGTCGCCCGCCTGTTGACCGCGCGTTTCACGTCGTGGTTGCGCGCCGAAATGAGAACGTCCAGCGCGTCCGGCGTCTCGATCGCGTTCCACTTCAGTCCGCCGGGATCCGGAGTTTGCAGGAAGGCCGGAAGGTCGGGCTCCCGGGCGACGAGTCGCCAGGGCGCGTCGCCGGGATAGCCGGGGACGAGTCCGCGCAACATTCCGGCCCATGCGCCCGACTGCTGCGGCAACTGTCTCTGCCCCGCCCGCCAGAGGGCGAGAGCGGCGAGCTGGACCAGAAACATGTGCCAGGGCGCCCGCTGATGCGCGCGCAGCGACGGAAATTCGGTCACCTCCCCGCGTGCCATTGCCGCAAACAGTTGCGGCAGCGAGACCCTTCGGTCGGGTCGAACGGCGATTGCCCCGTCGGTTAGGAGATTGACCATGCTTTCGCTTCCCGCACAATGTTCGTTACCTTCGCCGCCGCCGTCGAGGGCATATTTCGCCTCAGGGGACACGCTTTTGAGCGAACGCAGCGGCACGGGGCATAATTCACCGTCATTCAGCCCGTGCCGGAATCAGACAGGCGTTTCACCATCACGCGGCGGATTCCGCTTGTCGCGCCAGAGCATGTATTGCGGAGCGTCCGCTTCGAAGAAGGTTGGATCGTCATCGAGGGCACGGCGAAATGACTGAAGCCGCACTGCCTGTCTGTGTCATCGATCCGGACCGCCGCCCGGACCGCCGGGAAGCCATGTCCGCTCGGCTCGACCGCCTGGGCATTGAGGCGACGCGCATTTCGGCGCTCGACGCCCGCCGGCTTCGGCGGCACGCGAGAGTGGCAAGGCGAGCCGAGGCGCTCCCGCGGCGATCGAAAGCTAGACGGAGCTGCTCCGGAGCGAGCGGGGCCTGGACCGGGCGAGGCGGGAAACCGGAATTGAATTCCGGTTTCGGGACAGCGCATCCTTTCGGCCATCGTCCGCGCAGCCGACATACTGCGCGGGTGTCGATCGAGGCTGGAGCGGGCCTCTCGGGTTGGGACGGGCGTGGGAAAGATTGGGCACATGGACGAACAGAGGCACAAGCGGTGACAAGCCGGGCCAGGCGTTCCCGACAGCCCGTTTTTGCCCCGATGTCTTGCGAAGACGCCGACCGGGGCCGATTTGCGGCAGAAAATTTTGCGTTTGCCTCAATATTTCTGATGCTTCCGAAAGGCTGCCGCCAAAAGGCATCCAGGGCATGAATTGTGCTTTATAGGGTTGAATTGAAAGCAATTTCCTGTGTTCGGGGGCTTGGACGGTCAGGCAAGAGTGTTGCAGCCGCGCAACGGCGTTCCTGAAACTGCCGACGGACTCGGCCTTGCCGCTTCCTTCTTTCAGACAAGGCGGTGATGCTTGATGACCGCCTATTCCCGGCGGCAACTAGCAGGAGACAAACAGAATGAAACGTATCCTTTTGGGAACGACAGCGCTTGCCGTCGCTGCCGCAATGGGGGCCGGACAAGTCTCGGCTGCCGACAAGCTGAGCGTCGGGGTCAGCGGATTTATGGAACAGTGGGTCGGCATGAACAATCTCGACGGCGCCGACAATGGCGGCGTCAGCCAGTGGTCGGACACCGAGATTTACTTCAAGGGCAAGCTGGAGTCCGACAACGGCCTGACCTTCTCCGTCAAGGTCGAACTGGAAGGCAACACCACCGGCGACACCATCGACGAGTCGCAGGCCACGATCAGCGGCTCCTTCGGCCAGATCGTGCTCGGGACCGAGGACCATCCCGCAGCGTTGATGCACCACGGGAACCAGGATGTTGGCATCGGCTACTGCGGTGATGCGCCTG
>MPNF01000143.1 GCA_002238885.1 Alphaproteobacteria bacterium bin95
CGACGAGATCGGCGACGAACTGCCGGATCATCCAGACCGCGAGCATTTCCATGCGGAACGGGCCGCCGAAACCGGCGCGGGCGGCATAGCGTTGGCGGTCCGCAATGCCGAACTTGCCGTTGCCGTAGACCGCGGTCGTTCGCATGACATAGCCGGTCTTGTCGATGCGCTCCGTGGCCGGCTGCTGCCCCCCTGCGAGGCAATCCACGACATGGTCGAACAGCCGGGCGCTCTTGTTGGTGCGGGAGAGGATCAGGTCCCTGCGTCTATCACCACACCTGACAGGCTTCTCACAATGCAGGGCAGGAGAATTGTGCCCGGCAAGAGTCAAGCAGTCAACAGGTTAAAGAAAGCGGGGAGCGGAACACCCATTCCGCCCCCCCGATCTTAGCCCGAAAATCGGACTGTAGGCCAGTCCCCGCAATCGCGAAACAGGAACCGTCTGTAGCTTCAGTGGGCGCGGAAGGTAACCCCCCCGGTCTGCCCAGTCAAGCCGGTGAAGCGAAAAAAGTGGGGATCGAGGCATGGACGCTGCCGAGCGTCGAAAATCATGTCAGAACAAGACACTAGAGACCGCTCCCAAGGCGGCAATACCCCGCGCGGCCCCAACCCTACGGGCGGGCGCAAACGCGACGCCGCCTTCTACGAGGCGCTCGATCGCGCCCAGGGGACCCCCGACCTGCCCAAGGGCACCAACCGTTTTACCGCCACCCGGCTGCTCGCCAATCGCGGCTTCGCCAGGAGCCAGGGATGGCATCCCACCCTCGTCGCACAGCTCGATTTCTACATCGGCAAGACCAGGCCTCTCGACTGGCTTCCAGGCAATCTGCGGATCGTATGGCCGACGGTCGAGGACACGGCCGAGGAGCTTGGCGTCACCGAGGACACCGTGCGAACAAACGATCGCAAGCTGATGTTGCTCGGCGCCATCGCATTCCACGACAGCGCCAACTACAAGCGCTACGGCAAACGAAAGCTTGATGAATCGGGCAAGCCTACCGGCCCCATCCTCGAGGCCTGCGGTATCGACGTCGCGCCGGTCGCATTGCTGCTTCCGGATCTCCAGCGAGATGCCGCCGCTTACATGGCCTCCAAAAGGAAACACAAGTCGCTGCGCCGCACGCTCTCCAGGGCGCGCCGGCATGCACGGACCGCTCTGGACGAGGCAGCACGGGACGGCATCTTTGCACAGACCGAGCTGGAGCCGCTCCACTCGACTCTCGCCGACATCGAACTCTGCCAACGGCCCGACCGTCTTTCCCTCGAGGAGCTGGCTGCGACATGCGATGCCGCCGAGCGATTTCATGAAGAGCTCGCAGCCAGGATACGCACCGCATCCACAGACTTTTCGTCAGGGAATATTCCTGCCAAGGCACGGGTCCGGCCGGTGCCACAATTACATACAAAGAAAAATTCAGTACAGAATCTTGTAGCGGCGGACCCCCAGCCCGAAACGCCCACGCCCACTCCAGCAGGGTCCGCCGCTCCCCCCGGCCCAGAAGGGGGTGAAGGTAGTGGCCGCCAGACCTCGTACCACCCCGAGGACATCCGGGGGCCCGCCGGCGATCAGGTCCTGAAGGCTCTGAGCCCGCGTATCGCACGATATCTGCCGGCTTCCGGCGAGCCCTCGATGGCGGAATTCGTCGACGCCGCCGACCGAGCCCGCCGCGACCTGAAGATCAGCGCCCCACTCTGGGGGGCCGCCTGCCGCAGAATGTCTCCCGGAGGCGCCGCTCTTGCGCTCGCGCATGTGGCCGCCAAATGGGACGCCGGAAAGATTGAGGAAACGCCGGGGGCGTACTTCCACGGCGTGCTCAAGAAGGCTCTCAGAGGCGAACTTAACCTCGCCCGCTCGCTCTGGGGCATGGTCCGAACGGCCGCCGACGAGCCGGGTCCCGACCCGAACACCCCTCCCTCCCGACCGACACCGCCCGCCTATCCCGAAGCCGACGCTGCACAGTCTGGACAGGCCCCGCATTCGTCCGGGCTCGCCGCCACGACATCCCTTTCCACACTGCCATCGCTCTTTCCGGAACAGCCACCAACACCAGCTACCCGCATCGTGGCCGGCAGGGTCGTGATGAGGCACGTCTGCTCCGGAATGCCCGATCCCGACAGAGGCGGGATGATGCAGGCCTGGCTTGACCTCGTGCGCAGCCGCAGCCGCTGGCCTTACCTCGACGAGGTCCGGACCCGCTATGCCGAAATCCGCAGACAGAAGGCTTCTCCCGGGACATCCGGGGCGGACCAATTCCCGATGAATGGTAGATGGACATGACCCATCCAAAACACCCGGCGGCCGCCAAAACCGGTCCTCCCCCTCTCAGTGAACTGCTGCCCGCGATGCCTCCGGGATGGCAACACATGCCTCCCTCAATCAGGGACGCCCACACACTCCTCGACGAGCACGCGGCCCTGACCGAAACAGAGCGAAATACCCTCACACCCGATGACGTCGACAATTGGCTCGCCGCCATGATGGTCACCCGCATGCCTGTGCCCCTCGCGCGGTTCATGCCGCCTCTCGGAAGGCTGGACTGCAAGACCGTGGTCGCCGCGACGAAGCGGGCCCTGCCGGAGTTCCGGATAACGCCCCGCGCCTGGAAGGCCTTCTGCCGACGGCAGCACGAGTTTGGCGCCGTTATCGCCGTCACCATCGCCGTCCGGGAAATTCTCGATCACCCGGGCCCGGTTCCCGAAGACCTGCCCGACAAGCTCCTGAAACGCCTATCGACCCATGAGGGCATGACCGCCTTCTTCAAGACACGCGAATCCGCGAGGCAACAACCATGACCGAACCCGACATCTACGCCGTCATCTCCCAGAAGGGAGGCTCCGGAAAGACCACGACCTCCACCAACCTCGCCGTCGAAGCCGGCCTGACCGGCAAGAGGGCAATGATCGTGGATACCGACCCGCAGGGCTCCTCCGGGACCTGGAGCGACCTCCGCGAAGAGCCGTTCCCAGAGGTCATCACGACCCAACCGAGCCGGCTGCCCCGGGAGATCGGCCGCGCGGCGCAGCGGGGGTTCGAGGTCATCATCATCGACACGCCCGGGCACACGGACATGTCGATGCTGACCGCGGCCCAACTCGCCACCCTCGTTGTTATTCCCTGCCGGCCCCAGGTCTTCGACCTCGCGTCGATCCGGATGACCCTCGATGTCTGCCGAATGGCCCAGACGCCCGCGGTCATCGTCTTTTCGGCGGCCCCGACCCGCGGACACCGTCTAGTCGGCATAGCCAGGGAACTCCTGTCGGACGAGAAAGTTCCGATCCTCCCGACCATGCTTCGTCACCGGACCGCGTTTGCGCACGCCGCCACCTACGGTCTCGGCGTGAGCGAGTTCACACCCCGCTCTTCCGCCGCTGCCGAGGCGCGTGCCTTCGCTGCCGCCGTCTTTGCTTGGCCGGAGCCGGCGCTCACCGTCGTTTCGGACACTTCCTGACCCAACGGAGCTTACCGATGAACAGTCTTGCCAAACTCAAGAACAAGATGGACCAGGCAACCACCAGCGGCCGGACAGCTCCGGAAGAAGCCGAACTCCCGAATGCGCTTGCTCCCCGCCTGTCCCTGCCTACACAGATCGACTTGATCGAGGTCGAAGACCGTCTTCGTTCAGTCGACGACGCGGCCGTCGCACACATCGCCGAATCCATGCAGCATCAGGGCCAGCTATACCCGATCCAGGTAAGGACCATCGAGCCCGGCCGGTTCCGTTTGGTTGCCGGGGCTCACCGCGTCGCTGCCGCCCGAAAGCTCGGCTGGACACATATCGAGGCTTTCCTCGTCGATGACCTGGAGGAGGAAGAAGCCAGACTTGTCGAAATCGACGAAAATCTTTGCCGGGCCGAGCTTCATCCGATCCACAAGGCCCATTTCTTCGCCACCCGGAAGGACATCTATGAGAGCCTGCACCCGGAAACGAAGCACGGTGCCAACCTAGTGTCGCCAACTTGGCGACACGATGAAAACGCCAGCGCGCCGTCTTTCGACCGCGCCCCGTCTTTTGTCGAAGACACCGCAGCTTCCACCCCTTGGTCCCCCCGCACCATCCAGCGTTACACCCGCATTGGCGAGCGCCTCGACCCCGATCTACGCGAAGCCCTTACATACACGCCGATCGGCCATCGAACGCAGGACCTCGAGCGCATCGCCGACATGGACCCCGAGGAGCAATCCCGTCTCCTCGATCGCCTTCGGGCGGCTGAACAGGCCCCCAAGAGCCTGTCGGCCCTGCAGAAGGATCCGGCCGTCACCCCGCCGCCTCCACTGACCAATGTCGACCGGATGAAGAAGGTCTGGATCAAGTGCTCCGAAGACGAACGCACCGAGTTCCGCGAGTGGCTCGGCCTGCAGGGAGGCGAATGATGACCACCCCGTTATCGGACGTCCAGGCCATCGCGGAGGTCGATCGGCGCCTGAACCGGGAAGATCCCACTGCCCTCGACCGCGCCCGGCTCATCGCCAGGCGCAAGAAACTCTACGACCAGCTGCATCCTACCAACGAAAACCCGGGTGCTTCCGGTCCCGAACCCGGGGAGACTGCGTAATGGACGCTTCCGTGTCGGCCGAACCGGCCCTCAGGGACGAGCCCCGCCAGACCGTCCTGCTTCCGCTGGACCGCATCGACCTCGGAGACCGGCTCCGGACCGTCAGCGAGGGCGCCGCCACGCATATCGCGGAGAGCATTCGCCGGCACGGTCTCCAGAACCCGATCCAGGTCCGGAGCCTGAACGAGGACCGCTACCTGCTTGTCGCCGGCGCCCACCGCTGCCAGGCGATGCGTTCCCTCGGCCAGACGACGATCGAAGCCTTTGTTCTCGACGCGCTCACCGCCGACGAGCTGGATCTGCTCGAGATCGACGAGAACCTCATGCGCTCAGAGCTCAACGCGCTCGACCGCGGTCGCTTCCTGGCACGGCGCAAACACATCCACGAACGCCTCTATCCGCGGAGCCGGCCAGGGGGCGACCGGAAGAGCGCCGAATACAAGACCGCTCCCGGACCGAAGGGATTCGTTGCCGAGACCGCCCGCTTCACGCCCTTTTCGCCCTGGACGATCCGGCGCGCGCTCAAGATCGGCCAGAACATCACCCCCGAACTTCAGGACGAGCTTGCGCACAGCGCGCTCGCGCACCGCGAAGGCGACCTCTACAAGATCGCGCGGATGGAGGAAGAGGAGCAGCGACGCGTCCTCGATGCCCTTCGCGAGGCCGACGAGGAGCCCAGGTCCCTGGCCGCTCTTCTCAGGCCCGATCCCGACGACAATGCCAGCGATGATGAAGACCCCACATCCTCGCCGGATGGCAATGCCGACGAGGGCGAAGACCACACGCCTGGCGCCGATGGCAACGCCGAGGCCGGCAAAACACCGCTCGCGCGATTCCAGACACTCTGGATCCAAGCCACCGAAGACGAACGCCAGGAGATCATGGCCTGGCTCGAACTGATGAAGGCTCAAGAGAATGGCGACCAGCCGACCGACTCCTGACCCGCAGATCGTCGCACCGTTCACCTCGACCTACCGGGAACTGCCCTGCCTGCAGCGAGCGCAGCTCCTGGTCCGCGCCAAGTCGCAATACGAGCGGATCTACCCCGAGGCCTGCCACGGCGGCGACCGGCAGTCTGCGACCTATCGGGAAAAATCAAAGGTGAAATTCCCTCACTTTGATTTTCCGACCGGCAGCGTTCCCAGCTTCAGTGAAGCTGCTGCCGCCCGTATAGACTGCACCCCCAGGACCATCCAGCAGACCGTGCCAATCGCTGAACTCATTCCCCCGACACTCCAGACGGCATTGGCCTCCACCCCAATCGGCGACCGGAAAGCGGACCTGTCGGAGATTGCGCGCATGGCGCCGGATCAGCAGCAGAGAATACTGACCAGGCTCAGGACCGGACCGGCTCCCGACAGCCTCGCTTCGCTGAATGCGAGACCCTGACATGGCCAAACGCCGGTATGCCGCCCGCGATGCCGAGATCAGCCGCGCGATTTCGAGCGGACAGAGCATCCCCTCTATTGCCGAGGATTACGGCCTTGCTCGTTCCACCGTTTACGGTATCGCGCGCCGCGAGGGCTGGACCTGGCCCCGCGGCCCAACTCAAATTCCGCGCTTCTGCGACCTGTCCGGCTGCACGAACAAAGTCCCTCGGTCAACCAACCGCTACTGCTCCCATGCCTGTTTCGTCGCCTCCCGGCGCCTCCATCTCCACAAGTGCGCCAACTGTACGAGGCCCGTGAAGCGGGGCAGCGCCAAGTTTTGCTCCCGCTCCTGCTATCACGCCTTCGCGCGCCGGTACTGGGCCGGCGCCAACGGCGACCGCAATGGAAGAATCGCCCGCGACGCCGCCTCAGGCACACCACACAGCCGCATTGCGTCCTGCCATGGCATTCACCCCAGAACCGTCTCGAACGTCCTTGTCCGACCGGCCCCGGACGATGAGCGTTCCTGCGAGGCGCCAGGCTGCAACGCCCCAACGCCACGGCGCCACCGCCGCTTCTGCAGTTCCGCCTGCCAGCAGGCCTGGACCGAAGCCCGGAAGCCCTGGTGCGCGAACGAATGCGGCGCACGGGCCAAGACCCGCTCCAGCAAATTCTGCGGCCCCCGATGCCGGGCTGCCTATACCATTCGCGAGGCTCATGCCCGGCGCTGCACCCGCGACGACTTCATAGTTTTCGCAGCCACCCTCCGGATACCCCACAGGGACATCGCCGGCAGGGTCGGCATCAGCAGAGGTTATGTGACGGTCATTCTCCGCAGACGGCGCCGGCCGCTTCTTTCCGCCGACCACGACCGGTACCGCCACCGGAATGACGCGCAATGACAACCTCACCGCTACGGCTCTCGGCCCTGCGACCCGCTCTGGCAGCAGGAGCTATCCTGCTCTGCCTCACCCCCGCCGGGGCCGAAACCCTTACCGGCGATGTACGCGTCATCGACGGCGATACCCTGGCCGTCGCCGGACAGCGCATTCGCCTCGAAGCGATAGACGCCCCCGAGACCCGTCAGACCTGCACCCGGGGCGGCCGCAACTGGGCTTGCGGAAAGGCGGCCACCCAGGCCATGCGCAAGCTCGTCGGCCGCAACACGGTGAGTTGCCAGGTCAGCGGGCGCGGAAAATACGGCCGCGCGATCGGCGCCTGCTTCGCAAACGGCCGGGACCTGCAGCAGGACCTCGTCCGCCAGGGCCTCGCCCTCGCATTCCGCAAATACTCCACCCGCTATGTCCCGGACGAAGACGAGGCTCGCGAAGCGCAACGCGGCTTGTGGTCCGGTTCCTTCATCGAACCCTGGCGTT
>MPNF01000144.1 GCA_002238885.1 Alphaproteobacteria bacterium bin95
AGTCGTGCCAGGGGTTGGGACTGTCATAGCCGCGCTCCCGGAGCCAGCGGTTATAGGCGAGGTCCGGGTCGGCGGAGATGTCGGGATGCAGCCCGTCGTCCCGCTCGATGGGCTCGAAACCGCATTCCGACAGCAGCACGCCGGTATTGCTCGCCGGGTCGATGCCGAGCCGGCGCATGCCCTCGCGGTCGGCGGCCATGTGCGTCTTGCCGACCAGCGCGGTGCGCAGCCCGAGCGGGCGCAGCCAGTCGCCGCGCGTGAGTTCGCCGACGGCCAGCGGGACATTGTTCCAGGTCGCACCGTGGCTGAACATGTAGCGCCCGGTATAGAAGGACATGCGCGACGAGCCGCAGATCGGCGACTGGCAGTAGGCGCGGGTGAAGCGTGTTCCCTTCGCCGCCAGGCCGTCCAGATGGGGCGTCTCCAGTGCCGGGTGGCCGTAGCAGGACAGATAGTCCCAGCGAAGCTGGTCCGTCATGATGAACAGGATGTTGCGAACGCGCGCCATTGACGATCTGCCTTCCCGCGGCTCCGGCATTTCAGGCGAGTATAATGCGCTCGGGGTCGGCGGCGATGACAGGGCCATGAAGGCAGCGACAACACCGAGCCGGGTGAATCCGGTCTATCCGTTCCGAAAGCCGGACGATTTCGATGGGCGCGAACGGCACTACCCGGTCTGCGTGGTCGGCGCCGGGCCGGTCGGGCTTGCCGCTGCCATCGACCTGAAACTTCGGGGCGTCGATGTCCTGCTGGTCGATGAGGGCGACACCGTCAGCGCCGGTTCGCGGCTCATCTGCCTTGCCAAGCGCAGCCTGGAGATTTTCGCTCGCCTCGGCATCGGAGCCGAACTTGCCGCGAAGGGCGTGGTCTGGAACCGGGGCAAGGTGTTCCACGGCGACGACCTCGTCTATGCCTTCGACCTGTTGCCGGAGGAGGGGCACCGCTGGCCGGCCTTCATCAACATCCAGCAATATTATGTCGAGGAGTATCTGGTGGACCGCGCCCGGTCCCTCGGCATCGACCTGCGTTGGAAGACCCGGCTCACCGGGACCGAGGACCAGGGCGACGGGGTCCGAGCGCAGGTCTCGACGCCGGAAGGCGGCTATTCCTTCACCTGCGACTGGCTGCTGGCCTGCGACGGGGTACGCTCCACCGTGCGGGGCGGGCTCGATCTGCCGTTTCGCGGCCAGTCCTTCCCGGACCGTTTCCTGATCGCCGACGTGCGGATGAAGGCGGAGTTTCCTGCGGAGCGCCGCTTCTGGTTCGATCCGCCCTTCCATGCGGGCCGCTCGGCGCTGCTTCACAAGCAACCCGACGACATCTGGCGCATCGACCTCCAACTCGGCCCCGACGCCGACCCCGAGGAAGAGGCGAGGCCGGAAAGGGTGCTCCCCCGCATCCGCGCCATGATCGGCCCGGACACGCCCTTCGATCTGGAATGGGTCTCCGTCTATACCTTTCGCTGCCGCCGCCTGGAGCGGTTCCGGCACGGCCGTATCTTCTTTCTCGGCGACGCCGCGCACCAGGTTTCGCCCTTCGGTGCGCGCGGCGGCAATGGCGGCATCCAGGATGCCGACAACCTTGCCTGGAAGCTCGCGGAAACGATGGCCGGGCGCGCCGGTGCCGCATTGCTCGACAGCTATGAGGCGGAGCGTATTCCCGCCGCCGACGAGAATATCCTCAACTCCTCGCGCTCGACCGACTTCATGACGCCGGTGGGCGGAGCGGCCGAGGCATTGCGGGACTCCGCGCTCTCGCTTTCGCGCACCCATGCCTTCGCCAGGAGCTTCGTCAACAGCGGTCGGCTTTCGACGCCGGCGCTGCTGGCCGGTTCCCCGCTCTCGACCGCCGACGAGCCCGAATGCGCCGATTTCAGCGGCCCGATGCGGCCGGGCGCGGCGGCGGTGGACGCGCCTTTCGGCAAGGGCTGGTGGCTGGACCGGCTCGACGGCGGCTTCGAACTGCTGCACTTCACGGACGAAGGCGGCACAGGGCCGGAACGCTGCGCCGGGCTGCCCGTACATTGCGCCAGGTCCGAAGGCCAACTAGCGTCCCGCTATGACGGGCGGCCGGGCACGACATGGCTCTTCCGGCCCGACCAGCATGTCGCGGCGCGCTGGCGCAGCCTTGACCCGGCCCTCGTCGGCGCGGCGCTCGACCGCGCGCGAGGCCGACCGTGAACCGGGCCGACGATATCTTCGCCGCCCTGGTGGAGGCGCATCGCGGCCTCGACGAGGAAGAAAGCCTCCGGCTGGATGCTCGGCTCATCCTGTTGCTCGCCAACGAAGTCGGCGACGGCGACCGGGTGCTCGCGTTGATCGAGGAAGCGCACGCCTCCAGAGGCGTGCCGAACGATGCACCCGTGTCCGGCTCCAGCGAAGGCTAGAAAAACGCTCTCGCTCGGCGGTCTCCGCTGTTTCGTACCGTTGCATTGTAGTAAGCTGAGGCAGTTCCGGTTCGACGAGTGGGGCCGGACTGCGGCGGGGCTGCCCGGGCCCATGTGCCGGCCGCCCTTCGACGGAAGCTGATGCAGCGAGGCTGCGAGAGAAGGAGGGCATATCATGAAAAGGAAAATTTACGCGGCCTTGGCCGCCTGCGCGCTGTTCGGTACGGCCGCTGGCGCTCACGCAGCGGATGTCACGGTCGGCTACCAGCTGGTGTATGGGCCGTGGAAGGCCAAGATGGAAGAGCTCAAGGCGAACGGGCTCGGTGGCAAGAGCATCGAGTTCGTGAGGTTCACCTCGGGCACCGAAGTCATCAACGCGATGGCCTCCGGCTCGGTGGATATCTCTCTCAACGGTTCGTCGCCGACCGCGGCGGGCTACAGCCGGGGCGTCGAACTTCAGGTCATCTATGTCTACGACAACATCAACAATGCGGAGGCTCTGGTCGTCGATGACTCCATAACCGCTCCGCAGGACCTCAAAGGGAAGACGATCGCAGTCCCCTTCGGCTCCACCACTCATTTCCACATGATGTTCGCGCTCGAGCAGTTCAACATCTCAACAGGGGATCTCGACGTGCTCGACATGTCGCCGCCGGACATGGTCGCCGCTTGGGAGCGCGGGGACATCAATGGCGGGTTCGTCTGGGACCCGGCCCTCGGCCGCATGAAGGAAAAGGGCCGTGTGCTGCTGACTTCGGGCGATCTCAGCAACTGGGGCAAGGCCACCTTCGACGCGATGGTGGCGCGCAAGGGCTTCACCGACGAAAATCCGGAATTTGCCTGCCAGTGGGTGAAGATGGTCTCGTCGGCTGACGCCGACTACCGCGCCAATCCGGGCGCCTACGGGCCGGGCACGGACAATGCCATGGGCATCGCCGATGCGGTTTCCGGCAACGCGGACCAGGTCGGCGGCGTGCTCGCGCTCTACGACTATCCGACGCTTGAGGAGCAGGTGTCCGCCACCTGGCTCGGCGGCGGGGTGCAGAACGCGCTGATGGCGGCGTCGGCTTTCCTCGTGGAGCAGGGCAAGCTGGATAACGTCCTCGACGACTATTCCGGGTCCGCTACGCCCGAATTCGCCCAGATGGTGCTGGACGGAGGTTGTTGAGCGGCTTGGGCTGCCCGGTTTCCGGACCGGGCAGCACGCTTGAGGTTGCGAGCAGGCAGGCATGACTGCAATCGTCAGCCTGAACCGCGTAAGCGTCGAGTTCCCGGCGGTGGACGGCGCGGGCGTGGTGAAGGCGCTCGAAGATGTGAGTCTCGACTTCCGCGACAATGAGTTCGTCGTGGCGCTCGGGGCGTCCGGTTGCGGCAAGACGACATTGCTCAATGTCATCGCGGGTTTCCTGCAGCCGACCTCGGGAGAAATCCTTCACAAGGACGCGCCGATCCGCGGCCCCGGTCCGGACCGCGGCGTGGTCTTCCAGAAACACGCGCTCCTGCCGTGGCTCAATGTACTCGAGAACACCGAGTTCGGGCTGAAGCTCCAGGGCGTTGCGAAGGAGGACCGCCTGTCCAGGGCCCGCGACTATCTGGCCCTGGTCGGGCTGTCCGACTTCGAGCGCTATCCGATCTACCAGCTTTCCGGGGGCATGCAGCAGCGCGTCGGTCTCGCCCGGGCGCTGACCTGCGACCCCGACATGCTGCTCATGGACGAGCCGCTGGGGGCGCTCGATGCGTTCACCCGCGAGAACATGCAGGAGCTTGTTCTCGATGCCTGGAGAAAGACCCGAAAGGTCGTGTTTTTCATCACCCACAGCGTCGAGGAAGCCCTGTTCATGGCAACCCGGCTGATCGTGATGTCGCCACGACCGGGTCGCATAACGCACACCTACGATATCGACTTCTGCGACCGCTTCTTCGAGACCGGCAATGCGAGGGCGGTCAAGTCGTCGCCCGAGTTCATCGCGCTTCGCGAGGAAGTGCTGTCGATCATCTACGGCGAAGAAACCGGTGACGGGCTGCCATGATGCGCGGACTCTTCAAGCGTCGCGGGCCCCAGGCGGTCGAACAGTACGGCGCGCCGGGGCAAGGCTCGGGCACGGCGATCAGCGCCGTCACGATCGTCCTGATTCTCGGGGGCTGGTGGGTAGTCACCCAGCTTGGGCTGATCCGGCCGCTGTTCCTGCCCGCTCCGGAGATGGTGATCTCGAAATTCGCCAAGATCGCCTGCACGGAGCACTATTTCGAACAGATGCTTGTCGCGGTCGGCGGTATGGCAAAGGTCGAGGCGAAGTGCCACGGCTTCAGCGATCACGCGCTGCACGAGCACATCCTCTGGAGCCTCTACCGCGTCTTCGGCGCCTTCGCCCTTGCCACCGTAACGGCGATACCTATCGGCATCGCGATGGGCATGAACCGCCATGCCCGAGGCGTTTTCGATCCGCCCATCGAGTTCTACCGCCCGATCCCGCCGCTCGCCTATCTGCCGCTGACCATCATCTGGTTCGGCATCGGCGAGTCCGGCAAGCTGTTCCTCATCTTCCTCGCCTGTTTCGCGCCCATCGCCATCAATGCGCGCGCCGGCGTGCGCTCGGTTTCCATCGAGCAGATCCATGCTGCCTATTCGATGGGAGCGAGCCACCGGCAGGTCCTCCGTCAGGTCGTGCTGAAAGCCGCGCTACCGGAGATCCTGACGGGCATGCGCGTCGCCATCGCGTTCGGATGGACGACCTTGGTGGCGGCCGAGATGGTGGCCGCCAAGGCGGGCATTGGCGTCATGGTTCTGAACGCGGCAAGGTTCCTGGCGACCGACATCGTCTTTCTGGGAATCATCGTGATCGGCGCCGTGGCGTTTATTTTCGACCTCATGATGCGCCGGTTCGAACGCGCCCTCGTTCCATGGAAGGGCAAGGTATGAGGCTGCTCGTCTTCCAGCATGTGGAATGCGAACACCCGGGGTCGCTGCGCCGGTTTCTGGCCCGGGACGGTGTCCATTGGGACGCGGTCGAACTCGATCGGGGCGAGGCCATCCCCGACCTCGACGGGTATGACGCCCTTTGGGTCATGGGCGGTCCGATGGACGTCTGGGACATCGAGGACAACCCCTGGCTGGTGGCCGAGAAGGTGGCAATCCGCCAGTGGGTGGCCGAGTTGAAGAAGCCCTTTCTGGGCATTTGCCTGGGCCACCAATTGCTGGCGGACGCGCTCGGAGGCACCTGCGGCCCGCAAACGCCGCCGGAAATTGGCATTCTGGACATCGAGCTGACGGAGGACGGGCGAAACGACCGTCTGATGACGGGGCTGCCCGCTACTCAGAAATGCCTGCAGTGGCACGGCGTTCGGGTTGCCCAGGCGCCGGAGGGAGCCGCCGTCCTCGCGAGGTCCGCATTGTCGCCGATTCAGGCGATGCGCGTGAACGAGAATGCCTGGTCGATGCAATACCATGTCGAAGTGGAACCGGACACGGTGGAAAACTGGGCCACGATCCCCGACTATCTGGAGGATCTGATCGAAGCATTGGGCGACAACGGCGTTGCCGAGTTGCGCGCAAGCGCTGAGCAGGAAATGCCCGGGTTCCTGAGCGCCTCGGAGACCCTCTACACGAACTTCATGGAAGCTGTCCGATAGAACGGCGTCACACCGGGCGGTCGCCCTCCAGGATGATGCGCCAGAGTGTCCGGGAGTGCTGCCGGTCGTAGTCGCCGTGGGCGCGGTGCATCGCGGCCCGGTTGTCGCAAACCACCATGTCTCCCTGCCGCCAGCTGTGGCGATAGACGATGGCGTCCTGGATCGTGCGGTCCAGCAGGTCCTGCATGAGCGCCTGCGAATCCTCCGGCGTCATGCCCTCGATGTAATGCGCCTTGGATATATGGAAATAGAGCGCCTTTGAACCATGCTCGGGATGGGTACGCATCATCGGGTGGACGATAGGGATGTCGTATTTCTCTATGTCTTCCTGCAGCGTCCGGTCCACAAGGTGCCGGTCGAGCCGGTTGACGGTCCGCAGCCCCGCCAGGCGCTGCTGCTCTTCGGTATCGAGGCCGGCCCAGGCCGCGCGCATGTTCGCGAAACTGGTGTCGCCGCCCTCGGGCGGGATTTCGACGCCGTAGAGGATCGTCGCCTTGGGCGGGCGCTCGCGGTTGGTGTGGTCCGTGTGCCAGAGTTCGGCCGGGCGTTGGCCGTTGCGGTGCCAGATGCGCCCGATCATCGGCTGGTCCGGCATGTTGTGCTGGCTGAAATGCTGCGCCATCGGCGCGCCGAGCTGCGAGCAGGCCGCCAGATACTCGGCAGGCGTGAAGCTCTGGTCGCGGAACACCAGCACGACGCACCTTCGGTGCTAAAGTGTTGATATAGCGATTGTTTTTCCTCGTGCAATCGCAGATCCGGGGCGAAAATGCAACCGCGTTTTCCCCCGCCTGCAACAGAATGCAGGAGGAAGATCATGCCCAATATCCGCCTCAGCGAGAGCCGGGTCGGGTCCCTCGAACCCCGGAAATCGCCTTACGACATCCGCGATACCGAGCTGAAGGGCTTCGGCGTCCGCGTCCTGCCCTCGGGCGGCAAACGCTATTTCATCCACAGCCAGCATGAGGGCCGGCGCATCTGGAAGACCGTCGGCGACGCCGGGAGCATGGACCTCGAAGAGGCCCGCCGACGCGCGGCAGAAATGCTGGCCGCGATCCGCCGCGACGAAACGCCCGCCCTGCCGGAAGACAGGCTCTTCGAGGCCGTCGCCGGGGAAGTGTTCGACCGCTACGGGCGGCACTGGAAGCCCGGAACGCTCAAGGTCAACCGGAACTATCTGCGCAGCACCATCCTTCCTTGGTTCGCGGGGCGGAACATTGCCGACATCGACCGGC
>MPNF01000145.1 GCA_002238885.1 Alphaproteobacteria bacterium bin95
TCGTCCGTCAGGCTGCGCGGCCGGCCCGGCCGAGGCTCGTCCGACAGGCCGTCAAGGCGTTCCTTCACGAAGCGGCGGCGCCACTTGCCGACCGTGTGCTCGTGCACGCCAAGCTCCGCAGCGACCGTCTTGTTCGCTAGGCCATCAGCGCAACGCAAGATCATGCGGCAATGCACCGACATCGAGCGCGCTATCCGACGGCGCCGTTCCTGACGCTCAAGAAAAGACCGCTCTTCATCGCTCTGAACTACCGCCGCTACCGGCCGACCCGAACCGCACGCCATCGACAAACCCTCCAGCATCCAATGCTGGAGGCCGCAAATAATGAAATCTACTTCAGTTCCAGATAACTAACGTTAACACGTATATCTCGGTTGTCAGGGAGAGCGCGGGGAAAGAGGCAGGCGGTGATCGGCACCAGCTGTGGGCGGCCCGTTGGGCAGGGGATGCCGGTCAGAGTAGTGAAATCGGCGGAAAGACGAGACTCGGCGACCGGGCGGCGTCAGCCCGCTGGCTCGGTGCGGGAGCCGCCTCGGCTCCTCAGGCGCCCGGATCGGCCTCCTTGCCGAAGAGGCGGACCTGGGCGCCGGCGAGCAGATCGGCGAGCCGGCCGCGAATGGCCCAGAGGCAGATGAGCGAGGGGACCACCATGAGGGTGGTGATGACGAAGAAGGTGCCCCAGTCGCCATTCAGCCAATCCACCAGCTCGCCGGAGGAGGCGGCGAACAGGGTCCGCCCGGCCGTGCCGATGGAGGCCAGCAGCGCGTATTGGGTCGCGGTATAGGTCCGGTCCACCAGCATCGAGATGAAGGCGACGAAGGTGACGGTGGCAAACGCGCTGGTGAGGTCGTCCATCACGACGGCGGTTGCGAACAGCAACTCCGACTTGCCCGACCAGGCCATCAGCGCGAACAGGAGGTTGGTCGCCGCCATGGCGATGCCGGAGACGAACATCGCCCGCACCAGCCCCATGCGGATGGCGAACAGCCCGCCGAGCACGGTGAAGACCACTGTGGTGAGCCAGCCGAGGCCCTTGGAATAGACGGCAATGTCCGACTTCGAGAACCCCACCTCCTTGTAGAAGATGAGCGACATACGGCCCATGAACGCCTCGCCGATCTTGAAGAGGAAGATGAAGCCGAGCACGGCGCCGGCGATGGCGAAGCCGTTGCGCCGGAAGAAGCTGAGCAGCGGGCCGCCGACCGTTCCGGCGAGCCATGCGGAGACACGGCCTGCCGGGCCGGGGACTCCGAACCGGGACGCTATCAGGCGCTCGTCCCGGTCCTGCGCGGCGATGCGTTCGGCCGCGGACGGCTCGGGCACGAAAGCCAGGCCGATATTGCAGAGCACGACCACTATGCCGAGCACGAGGAATGTGGCCTGCCAGTACTGCTCGACGCCGGCCTGCTCGAAATACTGGGCGGCCTCCAGCGCGACGATGCCGCCGAGCTTGTAGCCCGTCCACCAGCCGACCACGGCCACGGCCGCGCCCGCTGCCATAGAACCGCCCTCGTCCTTGCCGATCTGCTCGATCCGGAGCGCGTCCACGGCAATGTCCTGCGTGGCGGAGGCGACGGCGATGGCAAGCCCGATCGCAACGACGAGGCCGAGATCGGCGGTGGGTTCGACCGTACTCCACAAGATGAGGCAGATGAGGATGACCGCCTGAAGCGCCACGATCCAGGACCGCCGGTGGCCGAGCCAGTCCGCGATCCAGGGCAGGCGGATGCGGTCGATCAGCGGCGCCCAGAGGAAGTTGAAGGCATAGACGCCGAAGATGAGCCCCGCCCATCCGATGGTGCTGCGGCTGAGCCCCTCCTCCTTCAGCCAGAGGTTCAGGCTGCTGCCGATGAGCACCCAGGGGAAGCCGCTGACGATGCCCAGCAGCAGGATGCGCGCCATGCGCCGTTCGAAATAGGTCGTCAGCGATTCCCGGAATTGCGCCACCCTGCCACCCCTCGTCTGCCGTCGGACGCCGCCGAGGCTGTCGGTTTCGACCGCGGCCTCCTCCCGCATTGTGCGGCGCGGTGGTTTTGCTACAGTCCCGGCGGCAAGGAGGCAAGACGATGACGGACTTCGGACCCGACGCGATAGGGGGCATCGTGCCGCCCATGACGACGCCGTTTTCGGCGGCGGGCGAGATCGACGAGGCGGCATTCCGCGCCGAGGCGCGCTTCCTGCTCGATGCCGGCGTCCACGGGCTTGCGGTCGCGGGCAGCACGGGCGAGGGCCATGCGCTTTCGACCGACGAGGTCTGCCGCCTTACGGCCATAGCGGTCGAGGAGGCGGACGGACGCGTGCCGATAGTCGCGGGTATCATCGTCGATTCGACCCAGCAGGCCATCGACCGCGGCGCGGCGGCTGCCGAAGCCGGTGCGGCGGCGCTGCAGGTGACGCCGGTGCACTACCTCTTCCGGCCCGACGACGCCCATATGAAGGAGCATTTCCGCGAGATGGCCGAGGCCGTCGCTTCGCCCATCATCATCTACAATGTCGTGCCCTGGACCTATCTCTCGCCCGAACTCCTGGTCGAGATTATGACGGACATACCGGGCGTGGTCGGCGTCAAGCAGAGCGCAGGCGACCTCAAGCTGTTCGCCGACCTGATGGCGACCGCGCCGGAGGGCTCGCGCATCATGAGCGCGGTCGATGCGCTGATGTACCCCTCCTTCGCGCTCGGCGCGCACGGTGCGGTCGCGGCGATCCTGACGGCCGCGCCCAAAGCATCCGTGATCCTCTGGGACGCGGTGGCGGACGGCGACCACGCCGCGGCGCTCGACCTACATTTGCGGCTGCTGCCGCTCTGGAACGCGATGATCGACGACAACCTCCCGGCGGCGGTCAAGGCCGCGCTGGACTTCCAGGGGGTCGCGGGCGGTCTGCCGCGCCGGCCGATGCCGGTGGCGTCCAACAGCCAGCGCAGCGCCATCGCCGCGGCCCTCAAGGAGTTGCCGCAATGAACGCTGCCGCCAATCCGGCCGACATCATGCCGACCTGGCCCGAGGGCGGCGTCTCCCGCGTGCCCTACCGGCTCTTCTCGGACAACGGTGTCTATGCGCTGGAGCAGGAGCGGCTGTTCCGGGGGCCGGTCTGGAACTATCTCTGCCTTGAGCTGGAGGTAGCGGAGCCCGGCGACTTCCGCACTGCCTTCATCGGCGAGACGCCCGTCGTCGTCGCGCGGGACGGGAACGGCGAGTTGCGCGGCATGGTCAACCGCTGCGCACACAAGGGCGCGCTGGTCTGCCTCGCCGAGCGGGGAAATCGAAAGCACTTCTCCTGCATCTACCACTCCTGGACCTACCATCTCGACGGGCGGCTTCGCGGCGTGGCCTTTCGCGGCGGGCTGAAGGGCAAGGGCGGCATGCCGGAGGATTTCGACCCCGCCCGCCACCGCATGCAGCCGATCCGCGTCGAGGTGTTCTGCGGGCTCGTCTTCGGAACCTTCGAGTCGGACATGCCGCCGGTGGAGGAGTGGGTCGGGCCGACCATGGCGCACTTTCTCAAGCGCAATCTCGGCTCGCGTCCGCTGAAGGTGCTCGGCACCCACAGCCAGATCATCCACAACAACTGGAAGCTCTACGCGGAGAATGTGCGCGATTCCTACCACGCCACCCTGCTGCATACCTTCTACACCACCTTCAAGGTGAACCGGCTCGACATGGACGGCGGCATCCTGCTCTCGGAGGGCACGCCCTGGCACCATATCAGCTACGCCAAGCGCGCAACCCTCGAGGAGGCGGCGGAATACAAGGACGCCAATGTTCATTCGGCCAGCTACGATTCGAAGCTCAACGGCCCCGCGCTTCTGAAGACCGAGGATGAGTTCGACGACGGCATCACCCACTCGGTGCAGTCGATCTTCCCGACGCTGGCGGTGCATTTCACGCTGAACTCGCTCTGCGTGCGTAATTTCGTGCCGCGTGGGCTGGAGGAGACCGAGCTCGTCTGGACTTATCTGGGCTATGCGGACGACAGCGAGGAGATGACGGCCATGCGCGTGCTGCAGGCAAACCTGACCGGCGCGGCCGGGCTGGTTTCGCTGGAGGACGGCTGCATCAACGAGTTCGTCCAGCGTGGGACCCGGGGCAGCGGGGACGCCGCGGCGGTGCTGGAGATGGGCGGGCGCGGGCTCGAGTCCAGCGAAAGCTCGCGCGCGACCGAAGTCTCGATCCGGGGCTTCTGGAGCGGCTATCGCGGCCTGATGGGCTACGCATGATCGGCGCGGAGACGCGCCAGCGGATCGAGGACTTCCTGCTCGACTGCGCCTGGACCATCGACGAGGACGATCTGGAGGCCTGGCCGGGCTTCTTCGCCGAGGACGGCCGCTACCGCATAACAACCCGCGACAACGAGGAACGCGGCTTGCCGGTCGGTATCATGCTCTGTGAGGGGCGCGGCATGTTGGAGGACCGGGTGCTGGCGCTGCGCACCGCCAATATCTTCGAGCCGCACCGCTACCGGCACATCCTCGGCCGGCCCCGCCTTCGCGAGAGCGAGGACGGGCTCATCCGCTCCGACAGCAGCTTTATCGTGATGCGCACCATGCAGGACGGCCGCATGGACCTGTTCGCCGCCGGCAATTACCGCGACCTGCTGCGCGTCGAGGACGGGCAGGTGATGTTCCAGGAGCGCGCTGCGGTGCTGGAATCGCGGCGCGTCGATGTGCTGATCGTCATCCCGATATGACGCGGGCGGGAACGGGAGCCTCGACGATGCGGCCTTTGACCGACTCTACCGGCATTCAGGACGACGGGGCGAGGCTCCGCGAGCGGGCGGCGGTGGACGGCTATGTTCTCGTCCGGGGGCTCCTTCCGCGTTCGCTGCTGGAGGAGATCGCCGCGGAAATCGCCGAGCCGATGGCCGAGGCCGGCTGGATAAGGCCGGGCGAGCCGCTGGAGAGCGCCAGGGCCGATCTCTCCAGGTTCTGCGTGGAGCCGCAGCCGCCCTTCATGGAGGTGTTCTACAGGCAGCTTTCGCTGCGCTCGCTGCATGCGCTCAAGCTCCATGAAAACCTGCTTGGTTTCTTCGGCAAATTGTTCGGGGAAGAGGCGTTCTGCCCGCCGCATTTCGTGATGCGGCTCGCCTTCCCCGGTAAGGACGAATACGCAACCCCGGCGCACCAGGACTACACGCATTTCGAAGGCAGCCGGCGCAATTGGGCCGCCTGGATTCCCTTCACCGACATCGACGCGGAGCGCGGCGGCCTTGCCGTCGCCGCCGGCTCGCACAAGGGCGGCGTGCTGGACATGCGCCCGGCCCTCGGCGCGGGGCAGATGGTCATCGACGCGGACCTCGACGCATACGACTGGCGCTGGAGCCCGATGCAGGTGGGCGACGTGCTCATCCACAACTGCCAGACCATCCACAAGGGGCTGCCGAATACATCGGGCGCCATGCGGGTGTCGATGGATTGCCGCTACCAGCCGCTTTCGGAGCCGGTCGGCGAGAAATATCTCGGCGTCTCGCACCAGATGCGCAGTTGGGAAGACCTCTATGCCGGCTGGGAGGAGGACGATCCGCTGAAATATTACTGGCGGAACCTGCCCCTCACCGTCCAGCCGTTCGAATATCGCTGGTACGACCGGCGGGACAAACGCGCCATCGAGATGGGCGAGGCCGGAGACCCGGAAGCCCTCCTTGCGCTGGAGAACATATCGCTGAAACACCGGTCAGCGGCCGTCAGGCAGCGGGCCGAGGCCGCCCTGTCCCGCCTGCGGGCGGCGTCGGGGTGAGTCCGCAAGAACGGTTTTTCGAGGCCCGGTCCGTTATTCCTCTGCCGCCATCACGGCTTCTGCCCTGTCGGGATAGATGATGCGCTCGGCGAAGCGGTGCATGAGGTCGATCTCGTCCTGGCTCCGATATTGAATCCGGCTGCCCTTAATCGCGGCGAGATGCTCGGCGATGATGTTGCGCTTCACCTCGGCGGCGAAGGAGGTCAGGCGGTGGTAGGCCTCCGAGATCGTCCGGCCGAGCGTTGTCACGCCGTGCCCGATCAACACCACGCAGTTGGTATCGGCGATGAAGTCCTTGACGGGTCCGACATCGGTTTCGACGTCGATATCGGCGGGGAGATAGTAGGGCGGCTTGCCGTGGATGAACGGCATGTCGAGCGAGATGATCCGGACTTCGCTGAAGGCGCCGGAGCCGAAAAACGCGATGGTCTCGTCGTGATGAACATGGATGACCGCGTCGATATCGGGCCTGAGCCTGAGGATCTCGCGGTTGAGGTTATGGCCGACGCTCGTCATCGCCTCGCCATGCAGCAGCCGGCTGGTCGGAATGTCGGTGATGACGATGTTGTCGATGCTCATTTCCTCAAGGGAAATTTCCGCATGCTTGGTATAGGCCACGCCGTGTTCGAAATCCGGATGCGGCTTGCGCATCACCATGTTTCCCAGCGTGTTGTGAACGTAGCCCCGCCTCGCGACCATGTGGGCGTAACGAATGAAGGTGGCACCGAGCTCGGCATCGAATTCAACTTCGTTGACCATCCTGCCTCTCCTCCTCGCTGCGGCCCAATATCTCATAAATTTCAACGGATTGGGAGAGGTCGCCGTTCTCCTTCGCCGCGGTTGGCCTGATGTCGAACTCGACTCTTTGGCTTGCGCTACCGGGCTATGCCGAGAAATACGACGGCTGCACGACCAATCCGTTGCATGTCGGCATTCCCAAGCATACCGATTCGGCGATGAAGGCGGTCACGGCGAACAGTCGTGATCTTGTCGATCATCGCGTGGCAGCGCTCATTCAGTCCATTTTCCGGAGAAGGCAAGAGGGGGATTCGGAACAGCGGCGCAGAGGTACTGTCGGTAGTCAGGCCGCAGACCGTAACCGACGGGGTTCGGTCGAAACGGTTGTCCTGGAGGATTACGACGGGCCGGGGTTTTCCGGCGTAGTCGCCGCCGCCGGCCGCTATCCAGACTTCGCCACGGTTCACTCTTCGTTGAATTCCGAAATCGAGTCGATGAAGGCCTGGTCGTCATCGGCATGAGCACTGGCCGCGATGGCCAGGGACTGCCTCCGGGCTTCCTCGGCAAAACCCGGCGCCCGCGTGTCCGCGACCCATATCTGAACAGGCCGCAAGCCTTGCTGGCGGAGCCGGGCCCGATGCCGGCGGACCTTTTCCACAGCGCTGTTCTGAGCAGACGACATGGCACATGTCCTTATAGGGTTACATGAAACCTAACGCAGAGGAGGCCTCCGGGCAAGGGCTGCACCCTTCACGCCGGGCAAACCGTCCAGACCAG
>MPNF01000146.1 GCA_002238885.1 Alphaproteobacteria bacterium bin95
GATCGCGCCGCCGGCCGGGAGCCGGTAGCGGTCGTAGCTCGGGCAGTCGGTGAAACCGCCGGCCTCCGCGAAATAGACCTGGCGGACCGCGCGCCGGGCCGCAGCCGCATCGCCGCCGCCCGCGCGAAGCTCCCGCAACCTCGGCTTTTCGATATTGCCGACCGCGGTGAGCCTGAGCGTCACGAACTCCACCGGCTCTTCCGGGGCCGCGAAGCCGTATGCGCGTTCGTGCTCCGCGTGAAACTTCCGCAACATCGAGTCCAGGGCGTCGGCCGCGCCGCCATCGCCGAGCGGTATGGGCAGCTCGTAGCTCTGGCCGACATACCGCATGTCCACCTGGCGCTCGAACCCGATGCTAGCATGCCCCATTCCCTCGGCCAGCAGCGCCTTCCTGCCCCGTTCCTCCATCCCGCGATAGAGCCGGTCCACCTGTTCCGGGTCGAGGGCGTCCGTGCGCTGTATCAGCGTGGCGGAGTAGTCGTGCTTGATGTCGGTGACCAGCAGGCCCATGGCCGAGGTCGTGCCCGGGCTCATGGGAACGAGCACGGTGGGGATGTCGAGCTCTGCGGCGAGGCGGTTGGCATGCACGGGGCCGGCGCCGCCGAAGGCCACGAGGACGAAGTCCCGCGGGTCGTGGCCTCGCTGGATCGAAATGCGCCGGAGCGCGCCGACCATGGCGCTGTTGGCGATCTCCACGATGCCGAGCGCCACCGAGACCACGTCCAGGCCGAGCGGGCCCGCGCATTTCTCCTCGATGGCCCGCCAGGCCGCGTCCTCGTCGAGGCGCATCTCGCCGCCGAGGAAATGGTCGGGATCGAGGCGCTTCAGCACGAGGTTCGCGTCCGTGATAGTGGGCTCGGTCCCTCCTTTCCCGTAGCAGGCGGGCGCCGGATCGGCGCCGGCGCTCTGCGGGCCGACCCGCAACACGCCGCCCGTGTCCACCCACGCGATCGAGCCGCCGCCCGCGCCGATCTCGACCAGATCGATCACCGGGGTGCGGATGGGATAGCCGGCGCCCTTGGCGCCGTGCTCGGCCCGGGCCGCGGTGCCGACCTCGTACTCCTTGGTGATGCCGGGGGTGCCGTGCTCGACGAGTCCCGTCTTGGCGGTCGTGCCGCCCATGTCGAAGGACAGGATGTTGTCGAAACCCAGCACCTCGCCGAGGTGGGCGGAGACGATGACGCCCGCCGCGGGTCCCGACTCGACCATGAACACGGGCTTGATGCGGGCGGCCTCGAAGGTCAGCACGCCGCCGCTCGACTGCATGACCAGCAGCTGTCCCCTGAATCCCGCATCGCGCAGGCGGGCCTCGATGCTGGAGAGATAGCGCTCGACAATGGGCCGCACGCCGGCGTTGACGAGTGTGGTGCTGGCCCGGAAATACTCGCGGAACTCGGGGGCGACCTCCGAGGAGAGCGAGACTGCCGCTTCCGGGAAGACCTCGTGCACGATCTCGCGCGTGCGCCGCTCGTGTTCGGGATTGCGGTAGGCGTGGAGATAGCACACGCCAAGCGCCTCCACGCCCTCCTTCCTGAGCATTTCGGCCGCCTGGGCAACCGCCTGTTCGTCCAGCGGCGTCACCACCGATCCGGACGCATCGAGACGCTCCGGGATACCGAAACACAGGTAGCGGGGCGCGAGCGGCCGCGGCTTCTCGAACAGCAGGTCGTAGAGGGAAGGCCGGATCTGGCGCTGGATCTCCAGCATGTCCCGGAACCCCTCCGTGGTGATGAAGCCGGAAGGGGCCAGCTTTCCCTCGATGATGGCGTTGGTGGCCACCGTGGTCCCGTGCACGAGGTATCCCACATCCGCCGCCCCGATGCCCGCCTCGCGCAGGATGCGCTCCACCGCGGCGAGAAAGCCGATCGAGGGGTCCCGGGGGGTGGAGGGGACTTTGGCGATTCGGGTCTCGCCCGTGTCCTCGTTTATGAGGATTGCGTCGGTGAAGGTGCCGCCGACGTCGATTCCCAACCTGTAGCGATGCGTCATGTCGTTGCCCGCTCCGGCTCGCCGCTCATTTCCGGCAGGTCGCCGTTTCGGCCTCATCGACCGTCCAGGAGCCGGTATCGACCGCAACCTTGTAAACCTCGCGGGCGCGTTCGGCGGACACCTTTCCGTCGCGCACGTCGCGCAGCACGAGTGCCGGATCGCGCTCTTCCGCCGGCCCGTAGCCGCCTCCTCCGCAGGTCCGGTAGCTGATGACGTCGGCGGGCTTGAGATCGACGGTGGTCTTGGAGCCGAGTTCGCGGGCCTCGCCGTCGGGGTTGAGGATGTAATACGCCTTGCGGCCGTCCTGCCCTCCGAACAGTCCCCACGGCCCCCAGCGGTCGCGGTCGGCGAGGATGGTGAAGGTCACCTCGTGGTCGTCGAACCGGTAGTCGCGCCGCACCCCGAGGCCGCCCCGGTGCCGGCCGGCGCCCTCCGAATTCTCCACCAGCTCGTAGCGCAGGATGCGCACGGGATAGTTGATCTCGGTTTCCTCGACCGGCGCGTTCTCGGTGTTCTGGCCGTGCGTCTGGACCGCGTCCGGGCCGTCGCTGTGCGCCCGGGCGCCATAGCCGCCGCCGAGCGTCTCCAGGTAGCAGTAATACGAGCCCGTGCGGGGGTCGGCGCCGCCGAACCCGGCATGGCACTGCATCGCCTTGGTGCCGGCGATCATGCGCTCGGGTATGGCCTGAGCCAGCGCCTTGAAGATGGTGTCGTTGAGCCGCACCTGGGTCTCCCAACCGGCCACCACCGGGAAGGGATGCACGCAGTTCACGACCGTCCCCTCCGGGGCCACCAGCCGCACATGCCGGTAGAAGCCTGCGTTGACCGGCAGGTCCGGGTCCGCCACGCATTTCAGCGCGTAGGCCGCGGCGGAATAGGTCTGGGCCCAGGTCGAGTTGACGGGCGCGCGCCGCTGCGGGTCCGATCCCGTGAAGTCGAACAGCACGCCGTCGTCGTCCACCGCCACCCGGACCGCCAGGCGCACCGGCCGGTCCGTGAAGCCGTCATTGTCCACATAGCCTTCGGCGGCATACTCGCCCCTCGGCAGCTTCGCGAGCTCGGCCTCCGTGCGCCGGTCGGTGTATTCGATGAGTTCGTCCATGTAGAAGTTCACGGTCTCGGCGCCGTAGCGCTCGAACACGGCGGTAAGGCGGCGCACGCCGGTATTGTTGGCTGCGATCTGCGCCCGGAAATCGCCGGCCGTCTCGCGCTTCGAGCGGATCTGGCAAAGGATCAGCCGGAACACGTCGTCCACGATCTCGCCGGCTTTCACCATCTTCACCGGAGGGTTGATCACGCCCTCCTGGTAGATTTCCCGGAATGCCCCCACGCTCGCCGGCGCGCCGCCGCCCACATCGACATGATGGGCGAGATTGCCGAAATAGCCGTGGACTTCGCCCCGGTAGTGGAACGGCGCAATCACCACGATGTCGTTCAGGTGAGCGCCGCTCGGGTAGGGATAGTTGACGACCAGCTGATCGCCGGGGCCGAGGTTCCCGGGCCCGTATTCGAGGACTGCCTGGCGCACCGTCCCCACCATCGAGCCCAGGTGGTTGGGCTGGCTGAACGACTGCGCGATCGGACGGAGGTCCCTGTCGAACAGGCTGCACGAGAAGTCGCACCGGGTCTTGATGTTGGTGGAATAGGCGCTGCGGCGCAGCGCCAGCGCCATCTCCTCCGTGGCCTCGAGAAAGCCGTTGCGCAGGACTTCGAACTTGATGGGATCGACCTTCATGGGAACGCTCCCTGGAATCGGGCGCAACAGGAAACCCCGCAAATCTCCGCTTGCCAAGGGCCTGCGGGGCCCCGGGGTCAGTCCGTCTGGCGCAGCGTCCGGATCTCGCCCATCGCGACCGAGAGCATGGTGAAGTCGGTCTGCCCGGCGTTCATCAGGTCGCCGACGATCTGCCGGCACCGGGCCACGGGGATGCGGTTCTGCCTGAGCCAGGCATCCACGCGGCCGGCCGGCGCCCCCTTGCCGGTGTCGAGCCTGAGCGAGTCGAGGGTAAGCGCGCTCAACTGGGCGTAGAGATCGTCGCGCAGCGCGGCCCGGGACAGCGCCTGCCAGCGATTGTCGCGCGGCAGGGCTGCGATCCTGTCCCGAAGCCAGTGAAGGTCGAGCTTTTCGCCGAGCTCGAAATAGACCGAAGCCGCGGTCTCGACCGGAATGGCCGCACTCGCCGCGACCTCCACGACAGTCAGCGCCGAGAGCATGTCGTCGCAGCACGCCACCTCCGCCGCCAGGCCTTCAGGAACCCCGGACTCGACGAAGCGGTCCGCCGCCGCGTCGATGGCGCCCCGGCTCGAGGCGGCGACGAGGTCCCTCAGCCCTTCCCGGAACGCCGTCACGCCGACGGCGAAATGCTCGATGTCGCGCGCGATGTCGAGGGGGCGCGGCCGGTTCCGGAGCAGCCATCGCGCGGCCCGCTCCACCAGCTTGCGGGTTTCCTGCAGCATCGAAATCTGGATATCCGCTTCCACGCGGCCGTCCAGCGCCTCGATCGCCTCCCAGGTCTCGCGTATGCCGTAAACCTCCCGCGCGACGAGATAGGCCCGGGCGATGTCCGCATCGTCGGCCCCGGTTTCCTCGCCCAGCCGGAACGCGAAGGTCATGCCGCAGCGGTTCGCCATCTCGTTGGCGACCTGGGTGGCGACGATTTCGCGCGCAAGCCGGTGGGAGGGCATAAGGCCGCCATGACGCTCGCGCAGCGCGGTCGGGAAATAGGCGCGGAGCTCATTGGCCGCGAATGGCTCGTCCGGCAGGTCGGAGGCGAGCAGACGCTGGAACAGGCCGATCTTCACATAGGCGATCAGCACGGCAAGCTCCGGGGTGAAGAGCCTGCCCTTCGCCTCCAGGCGTTCGCCCATTTCCTCCGCCCCCGGAAGGAACTCGATCTCGCGGTCGAGCTCGCCGTCGCGCTCGAGCCGGCGGATGAGCCTGGCATGCACCTCCAGCATGGAGGACGCCTGGCTCGCCGCGACGCTCAGGGCCTGGCTCTGGAGATAGTTGTTGCGCAGCACAAGCTCGGCCACCTCGCCGGCCATCTCCTCCAGGAGGCGGTTGCGCTGCTTTCCGGTCATGTCGCCGGCGGACACCGCCTCGTTCAGCAGCACCTTGATGTTCACCTCGTGGTCGGAGCAGTCCACGCCGCCGGAATTGTCGATGGCGTCGGTGTTTATCCGCCCGCCCTTCGCCGCATATTCGATGCGCCCGAGCTGGGTGAAGCCCAGATTGCCGCCCTCGCCGACGATCCGGCACCGCAGGTCTTCGCCATCGATGCGCACGGCGTCGTTGGCCCGGTCGCCGACATCGCCATGGCTTTCCTGCCGCGACTTGACATAGGTGCCGATGCCGCCGTTCCAGAGCAGGTCCACGGGCGCCTTGAGGATGAGGGCGATCAGCTCGTTCGGCGTTGGGGCCTCGGCATCGGTGCCCAGCGCCTCGCGCGCTTCCGCGCCGAGCGGGACGGACTTGGCGCTCCTCGGGTAGATGCCGGCGCCCGGCGACAGGAGCGAGCGGTCGAAATCGTCCCAGGTCGAGCGCGGCAGCGCGAAGAGGCGCTGGCGCTCGGCGAAGGTGCTCTCGGCGTCCGGGCTCGGGTCGATGAAGATATGCATGTGGTTGAACGCGGCCACGAGCCGGATATGCGGGGAGAGCAGCATTGCGTTCCCGAACACGTCCCCACCCATGTCCCCGATGCCAACGGCCGTGAAATCGGTCGCCTGGCAATCGATCCCGAGTTCCCGGAAGTGGCGCTTGACCGATTCCCACCCGCCGCGCGCCGTGATGCCCATGCCCTTGTGGTCGTAGCCCTGCGAGCCGCCGGAAGCGAAGGCATCGCCGAGCCAGAAGCCGTATTCCCCGGCGAGCGCATTGGCGATGTCGGAGAAGGTTGCGGTGCCCTTGTCGGCCGCAACCACCAGATAGGGGTCGTCGCCGTCATGGCGCACCACCTGCGGCGGAGGAACCACCTGGCCCCCGACCAGGTTGTCGGTGAGGTCCAGCATCCCCCGGATGAAGGTCCGGTAGCAGGCGACCCCCTCTTCCTGTACGGCCTCGCGGCCCGCCGATAGCGGCAGCTTCTTCGGCACGAAGCCCCCCTTCGAGCCGACCGGCACGATCACCGCGTTCTTCACCGTCTGGGCCTTGGCGAGCCCCAGCACTTCGGTGCGGAAATCCTCGCGCCGGTCGGACCAGCGGATGCCGCCGCGCGCAACCCCGCCGCCGCGCAGATGCACGGCCTCGACGCGCGGCGAATAAACGAAAATCTCGAATTTCGGCCGCGGCTCCGGCAGCTCGGGAACCCGGTGCGGGTCGAGCTTGAACGAAAGGTAGGGCTTCGGCGCGCCGTCGGCGCCGGGCTGGTAATAGTTGGTGCGCAAGGTGGCGCCGATGACGCCGAGATAGCTGCGCAGGATCCGGTCCTCGTCGAGGTTCGCCACGTCCTCCAGCGCGGCCTCGATCCGGGCCATGACTGCGAGCGACCTGTCGAGCCGGGCTGCCGCCGCATCCTTCGCTCCCGACGGTTCGCCCTGCCGGGCGGGGTGGAGGCGGACCTCGAACAGTTCCACCAGCATGCGCGCGATTTCGGGATTGGCGGCCAGCGCGTTCTGGATGTAGGCCTCGCTGAAAGCGGTCCCGGCCTGGCGCAGATATTTGCAGTAGGCGCGCAGGACGACGATCTCGCGCCATCCGATCCCCGCCCTCAGCACGAGCCGGTTGAAGCCGTCATTCTCCACTTCGCCCGACCAGATGCGGGCAAAGGCGTCGCGGAATATCCCGTCGATGCGGTTCGGGTCGAATTCCGGTCCCTCCCCGTGCAGCAGCCCGAAATCGTGCAGCCACACCCGGGGCGCGTCGGTCCGCTTGATCTTGCTGGGATGCTCGTCCTCGACCTTGAGGCCCATGTTCTCCAGCATCGGCAGCGCGTCGGACAGCGCGACCGGCTTTCGTCCGAGCTGGAAGAGCTTGAAGTGCAGCCGCCCTTCCTCGGCCTCGAGCGGGCGGTAGAGGCTCATCTCGATGCCGTTCTCCCGGATGCGCTCCATCTTCTCGACGTCGAGCACGGCGACCCGCGCGGTGTAGGCCTCCCGGTAGTCCGCGCGGAAGGCCTCTCCGTAGCGCC
>MPNF01000147.1 GCA_002238885.1 Alphaproteobacteria bacterium bin95
GGGCGCGATGGCGTTCCTCCTCGCGCTGGTCGGCGGGCGCATCGTGCCGGCCTTTACGCGCAACTGGTTCGCGCAGCATACGGGACCGGATATCGCCGCCCCGATGACGACTTTCGACCGCATCGTGTTGACCGTCACAGCGCTGGCCCTGCTGGCGTGGGTTGCAGGCGGGGCGGCACCGCACACGGGTATCGCCCTGACAGCCGCGGGGGCGCTCAATCTAGCCCGTCTTGCACGGTGGCGCGGCTGGAAGGCGGCGGCCGAACCGCTGGTCCTGGTGCTCCATGCCGGTTATCTGTGGCTGGGCGTGGGGCTAGGCCTGCTTGGCCTGTCCATGCTCGATGACTTGGCGCCGCAAACGCTTGCGTTACACGTACTGACTATCGGGGCAATGGGAACGATGACCCTTGCCGTCATGACACGCGCCATATTGGGGCATACCGGACGGGAACTGCGCGCCGGGCCGGCGACGACGGTTATCTACGGCCTGGCGGTGCTTGCCGTGCTGGCGCGCGCGGCGTTCGAGCTTGCATCGGAGCCCACGCTGCTGTGGATGACCATGGCGGCATGGAGCCTCGCCTTCGCCCTGTTCACGGCCCTCTACGGCCCCATGCTCTTCCGCCCGCGGGAAGTCTGATATCACCGCTGTCGCCGTTGGCCAGCCTATGAGGCCGCGTCGCCCTCTCCCAATGGCGCCAGCGCCGATTCCCAGATCTCTTCCGTCACGATGTCCAAGGTCCAGGGGCGCATGACGGAGGCGGCTCGGGCGTCACGGAGATGGCGTTCGAGCGGGAAGCGTTTCAGGATCGCACGGCCCCCGCAGACCCGCATGGCGAGCGAGGTTATCTCCACGGCGTTGCGCTGGACCGTGACGTGCGCGGCGCGGGCGCGCTGGCGGGTTTCCGGCGTCGGCGGCAGCTTCGCCTCCGAGATGGCATGGTAGAAGAGCGAGCGCGTCGCTTCGAGCTTCAGCACCATCTCGGCGACCCCGTTGCTGGTGGCCGGCGCAACGCTGGACCGGCCGGGCGCGCCCGCAAGCCCGCCCTGCAGATAGGCGAGCGCTGTATCGCAGGCTTCCACCGCCAGACCCAGGAAGGTGGCGGAGAACCCCATCGGGGCGTGCGAGGCGGTGAGGTAGAGACCGCCGAAGACGCCGGGCGGCAGGATGTCGCCGCTGTCCGGCACGAACACATCCGTGAGGTGCATCTCGCGGCTGATTGTGGCGCGCATGCCGATCGGATCCCACTCCCCCTCGAAGGCGACGCCTTCGGCGTCGCGCGGCACCTTGAGGTAGAGCGTGCGCTCCAGCCAGGTCTTCTCAGAATCGTCCACCAGGATTGCCGGCGTCGCGAAATAGTCTGCCGCACCGGAAAGCGAGACGAAGAACTTGCGCCCCGTCACCCGGTACCCGCCCTCGACCTTCCGCGCCTCGGTGCCGAAGCGCCGGCCGCCGACCCTGAAGGCCGTATCGGTCTCGCCCTGCTCCACCGGCTCGCTGTGCGGCTGGCCGTAGAACACGCCCTTCTCCACCACTTCGCGGAACTTCTCCGCGCGGAGGCGCTCATGCCGGGCGCGCTTTTCCTCCGGCATGTCGAACCGGTCCGCCATTTCCCCCATCAGCATCATGGTGAGGCAATGCATGTTGTAGGTGAGCGCGGTGGAGGCATTGCCGCGCGCGATCTGTTCGGCAACAAGACAATAGGTCTCGAAGTCGGCGCCCAACCCGCCATGCGCCTCGGGCACGCAGAGCGCAAGAAACCCGGCTTCCCTCAGGTCGTCATAGTCCTCGAAGGGAAAGACCGCCTCGCGGTCGAGCGCGGCGGCACGGGGAGCGAACCGCTCCTTTGCCAGGCGCCGCGCCTTTTCGACCAGCTCCTGCTGAAACGGCGTCAAACGCATGTCCATGGGGCCGGTGCCTCCAGCTTGCGCGATTCATCCACAGTCCCGGACGGGCGGACCCTTGATCGGATGCCGAATCCCCCGCACAAAGCCGCTTTATGGCCGATGTCGCTCCATACAGCTACCCGCATCGTCATCTGCTTGGCATAGAGGGCTTGGCGCCCGGCGAGATTTCGGCCCTGCTGGACCTTTCGGAAAGCTATGTCGAGCAGAGCCGGCGCGACGACAAGAAGGTGGCGGTGCTGAAGGGGCGCACCGTCATCAATGTCTTCTTCGAGACCTCGACGCGCACCCGCACCAGCTTCGAGCTGGCCGGCAAGCGGCTCGGTGCGGACGTCATCAACATCTCCCCCGACATCAGCGCCATCAAGAAGGGCGAGACCCTGCTCGACACGGCGTTGACGCTCAATGCCATGCGCCCTGACCTGCTGGTGGTGCGACACCCGCAGTCCGGCGCCGTCCACCTGCTCTCGGAAAAGGTGGACGGGGCGGTCATCAATGCGGGCGACGGCTGGCACGAGCACCCGACCCAGGCTCTGCTCGACGCGCTCACCATCCGGCGTCGGCTGGGCGGCCTCACGGGCCTCACGGTCGCGATTTGCGGCGACATCATGCACAGCCGCGTCGCGCGCTCGAACATCCACCTCTTCAACGTCATGGGCATCCGCGTGCGGGTCGTGGCGCCGCCGACCCTGCTGCCGCCGGAGATGGACCGCTTCGGCGTCGAGGTCTTCCACGATATGCGCGCCGGGCTCGACGGTGTAGACATCGTGATGATGCTGCGCCTCCAGACGGAGCGGATGCAGGGCAGTTTCGTGCCCTCCGTGCGCGAATATTTCCACTTCTTCGGCCTCGATGCCCGCAAGCTGGCGGCAGCGCGGCCGGATGCGCTGGTGATGCATCCCGGACCGATGAACCGCGGCGTGGAAATCGACAGCGACGTGGCCGACGACATCCACCGCTCGCTGATCCAGGAGCAGGTGGAAATGGGCGTCGCGGTCCGCATGGCCTGCCTGGACCTGCTGACGCGCAAGCTGCAGTCGAACCGCGCCGAGGCCGCGTGACCAAGCGGACGGCCCCGAAACGCACGGCGCTTGTCAACGCTCGCCTTCTGGACCCGGCGAGCCGCCTGGACGCGCCCGGCGGTATCCTGATTGAGGACGGGCGGATCGCCGCAGTCGGGCCCGGGGTGACCGCCGGTTCCGCCCCGGATGGCGCCGCCGTCATCGACTGCGAAGGCGCCTGCGCCGCGCCCGGCCTGGTCGATATGCGGGTGCAGCTGGGCGAGCCCGGCGGCGAGCACAAGGAAACCATCGACAGCGGCAGCCTGGCAGCGGCGGCCGGCGGCGTCACTGCGGTTGTGGCTCTGCCGAACACCGCGCCGGTCATCGACGATGTGAATGTCGTCGAGTTCATCGCCCGGCGCGCGCGCGAGGTCAGGCGGGTCAAGGTGTTCGCCTATGGAGCCCTGACACGCGGCCTGAAGGGCGAGCAGCTTACCGAGATCGGCATGCTGAAGGATGCGGGCGCGCTTGCCTTCACCGACGGCCTAAGGGCGGTCTCGAACGCCCGCGTCATGCGCCGGGCGCTGTCCTATGCCCAGGCCTTCGATGCGCTCATCGTGCAGCACCCGGAAGAGCCGGAGATGGCGCGGGGCGGCGTCGCAACCGAGGGGGAGATTGCGACCCGCCTGGGCCTGCCCGGCATATCCGCCGTCGCGGAAGCGATGATGATCGAACGGGACCTCCGCCTGGTCGAACTGACCGGCGGGCGGTACCACGCGGCCCATGTCACTACCGCGCAGGGGCTCGCTCTCATCCGCCGCGCCAAGCGCGAGGGCTGGCGGGTCACCTGCGATACGGCGCCCCATTATTTCGCGCTCAACGAGACCGCCGTCGGCGAATACCGGACCTTCGGCAAGGTCTCACCGCCATTGCGCGCCGAAGCGGACCGGCGCGCCGTGGTCGAGGCGCTGGCGGACGGCACCATCGACGCCATAGCGAGCGACCACGACCCGCAGGACCAGGAGTCGAAGCGGCTGCCCTTCGCCGATGCGGAGCCCGGAATCGTCGGCCTGGAGAGCCTGCTGCCGCTATCGCTTGAGCTCTACCATAACGGCCACATGGCGCTGCTGGACGTGCTGGAGAAGCTGACCTCGGCCCCGGCCGACCTGCTGGGCCTGCCGCTCGGCCGGCTGGCGCCGGGCCGGGCTGGCGACGTCGTGGTCTTCGACCCGGAAATCCCGGCGCGCATCGAGGTGGGCGCGTTCCGGAGCAAGTCCAAGAACTCTCCCTTCGACCGCCGCCCGGTCCAGGGCCGGGTGCTTCGCACTGTCGTGGACGGGCGGACGGTGTTCGAGGCCGGCTGAGTGGCGAACGTGGGCCGGGCGGTTCCGTCGCAGATGACCGCGGTGCTGTTGACCGGCCACGGGGGACCGGATGTCCTCAAGCTCCGCGACGACGTTCCCACGCCGGAGCCCGGTCCCGGCGAAGTGCTGATCGAGGTGAGCGCGGCCGGCGTGAACAATACCGACATCAACACCCGTATCGGCTGGTATTCGAAGAAAGTGAGCGCCGCCACCGGGGAAGGCCGCGCGAGGGGCTTTGACGACATCGACCGGGACGATGCGACATGGTCCGGCGGGCCGATGGCCTTCCCCCGGATTCAGGGCGCCGACTGTTGCGGCAGGATCGTGGCGGTCGGCAGCGGTGTGGACGCCGGCCGGGTCGGGGAGCGCGTAATCGTCAAGACTATGCTGCGCAGCTATGCCGGCGGGGGTCCGTACGAGTGCTGGACCTTCGGGTCCGAGTGCGACGGCGCGTTCGCGCAATTCACAAAGGCCCCTGCCCTGGAAACCTTCTGCGTGCGGTGCGACTGGACGGATGCCGAACTCGCATCGATTCCCTGTTCCTGGTCCACGGCGGAAAACATGCTGCACCGGGCTGCTGCGGGCGCGGAGCGCGTATTGGTGACGGGGGCATCGGGCGGGGTCGGATCGGCCGCGGTGCAGCTCGCGCGCCGTCGAGGGGCCGAGGTCATCGCCGTCGCAGCTCAAGCCAAGGCCGAGGACATTCGCAGGCTCGGCGTCCACCGGGTTATCGACCGCAATGCGGACCTCCTTTCCGAACTCGGGCCGGACTCCGTCGATGTCGTTATTGACCTGGTGGCGGGGAGGACGTGGCCCGCGCTGCTCGACCTGCTGCGGCGCGGCGGCCGCTACGCGGTCGCAGGCGCCATAGCCGGACCGGTCGTCGAACTGGACTTGCGCACGCTCTACCTGAAGGACCTGTCGTTTTTCGGCTGCACCTTTCAGGAAGACATCGTGTTCGAGAACCTTGTCCGCTACATCGAGCGCGGTGAAATCCGCCCGGTCGTGTCCGGAGTTTTCCCGCTCGCGCGGATCACGGACGTACAGGAAATGTTCCTGGCCAAGAGCTTCATCGGCAAGCTGGTGCTGGAGCCGCCGCCTTCCTAGCCCGGAAGCAAGGGAAATCAGCCCTGCAGGCCGGCCACGGCGTCGATCTCCACCTTCATTCCGGGCACGGCGAGCTCCGCAATGCCGATGAGCGTGCTGGCGGGGCGGGCGTCTCCGAAGAACTCCCGCCGTACCACATCGACCGCATGGCGGTCGTCCACGTCGGTGAGATAGACCGTCACCTTGAGTATGTCGGCAAACGAAGCGCCGGCGGCCTGCAGAATCCGGTCCATGTTCTCGAACAGCCGTCTCGTCTGCGCGCCCACATCGTCCCCGCCGACCAGATTGAGGTTCTCGTCGACAGGCGCGATTCCGGACACGAATAGCAGGTCGCCGAAGCGCACGGCGTCGGTGTAGTGGCTGATGGGCTCGTTGAGCCCCTCGATGCGAAACTCTTCCCGCTCCCGTCCGGGCATGGCCGGTTCCTCCTTCGCCAGTATCCGGCCGCCCCGCCAGCCTATTGCGACGAGCGGAGCCTCGGGTCGAGCACGTCGCGGAGCGCGTCGCCGAAGAGGTTGAAGCCGAACACGGCGAGCGTGATCGCGAGACCGGGGAATATGGCGACCCAGGGCGCGCTCTCGGCGAATTCCTCCGCCCCGCCCTGCAGCATCAGCCCCCAGGCCGGCGTCGGCTCCTGCACACCGAGGCCGAGATAGGAGAGCGACGCCTCGGTCAGGATCGCCTGCCCCACAAAGGCCGTGACCATGATGAGGAAGGGCGCCATCACATTCGGCGCCATGTGGCGCAGGATGATGCGCGCATGCCCGAACCCGCAGGCTTTCGCGGCGTCGATATAGGGGATTTCGCGAATCTGGAGCGCGGAGGACCGCACCACGCGCGCGCATCTGGGAACGAAGGGCACGATGATCGCCAGGATCACATTCTCCGTACCGGTGCCGAGGATCGACACGACCGCCAGCGCCATGATGACCAGCGGAAATGCCATGAAGACATCCATCACGCGCTGGAAGATGAGGTCGAACAGGCCGCCGAAATAGGCGCTGGAGACACCGAGGATGAGACCGAAGAAGCCGCCGACGGCCGCGGAGGCAAAGCCGACGAACAGCGCCGTGCGAGCGCCGTAAACGATACGGGAATAGACGTCGCGGCCAAGCATGTCGGTGCCGAAAATGAAGTTCCCGTCCGGCGGCGCCAGCATATACTCGTAGGAGTTGAGCAACGGGTCGTACGGCGTCACCACGTCGGCGAACACCGCCATCAGGATCATCAGCACCACGATGATGGCGCCAGCCACGCCCACCGGCTGTTTGCGCGCCGTATCCCGCAGCTTCTCGTGCCAGGGCTTGACGGCCGCCGGCTCCTCGAACATCGCTACCGCGAGCTGGCCTTCCGAGACTGTCGCCATGAGACGAGCCCTCCTAGCTGTAGCGAATACGCGGGTCGAGCACCGCGTAGAGGATATCGACCACAAGGTTGACGAGGACGAAGATGGTGACGACCAGCATGACCAGCGACTGGGTCATCACATAGTCCTGGTTGGTCACGGATTCGACGAACAGCTTGCCGATGCCGTTCAGGTTGAAAACCTGCTCCGTCACCACAAGGCCGCCCATCAGGAAGGCGAATTCGATGCCGATGATCGTCACCACCGGCAGCAGCGAATTGCGCAGCGCGTGACGGTTGATGATCATCTTTTCCAGCAAGCCCTTGGCGCGGGCGGTGCGCACATAGTCCTCGCGCAACACTTCCAGCAGGGCCGAGCGCGTCATACGGGT
>MPNF01000148.1 GCA_002238885.1 Alphaproteobacteria bacterium bin95
GCCTCGGCGCAGAGATGCTTGGCCATGTTGGCTTCGGGTCCGCAGGGCTCGCCCGCCTCGAACAGGGCAGCCGCCTTGCGCATCACCAGCTCCGCCGCGACGGTCTGCGTATAGGCTTCCGCGATCGGGAACTGGATGCCCTGGTTCTGCCCGATAGGCCGGCCGAACACGCTGCGGTCGTTGGCGTATTCGACGGCGCGGTCGATGAAGAACTTTGCATCCCCCAGCGCGTCGGAGGCGACCAGAATGCGCTCGGCGTTCATGCCGTCCAGAATGTAGCGGAAGCCCCGGCCCTCCTCGCCGATCAGCGCGTCGGCCGGAATGCGCATATTGTCGAAGAACAGCTCGTTGGTCTGGTGGTTGATCATCGTGCGGATCGGGCGGATTTCGAGCCCGTTGCCCAGCACCTCGCGCATATCCACCAGGAAGACGGATAGTCCGTCCGTCCGCTTCGCCACCCGGTCCTTCGGCGTGGTGCGCGCCAGCAGCAGCATCAGGTCAGAATATTGCGCGCGGCTCGTCCAGATCTTCTGGCCGTTGACGACATATCCGTTGCCCTCGCGCACGGCAGTCGTGCGCAGGCTCAGCGTGTCTGTGCCGCTGCTGGGCTCGGTGACGCCGAACGCCTGGAGCCGCAGTTCGCCGGTCGCGATCTTCGGCAGGTAGCGCTGTTTCTGCTCGTCGCTGCCGTGGCGCAGCAGGGTGCCCATGATGTACATCTGGGCGTGGCAGGCGCCGGCATTGCAGCCGGAGGCGTTGACCTCCTCCAGCACCGCGCTGCCGGCCGAGATGGGCAGGCCCGAGCCTCCGTATTCCTCCGGGATCAGCACCGCCAGGTAGCCGGCGTCGGTCAGCGCCTTGACGAAGGTTTCCGGATATTCGCGGTTGCGGTCGAGCTCGCGCCAGTACTCGCCCGGATAGTTGGCGCAGAGCCGGCGCACCGCCTCGCGGATTTCGGGCCAGGTCTCGCCGACCTCCATCATGATGGGGCTGGCATCGTTCATCGCATCCATGGGGGCCACTGCCGCCTCCGTTCCACCGCGCTCGCGCCGGAGTAAACCGGAAGCGCCCGCGCGAATCCAGCGTGCTACCGGCGTCCCCGCGCGTCCACCGGCCAGATCGCTTCCAGCACCTCGCCGCTCATGGCGTGATAGACGTCGTAGAGATTGACCGTTGGGTCGCAATGCGGCGGATGCAGCTCGACGATATCCCCCACTTTGAGCCGAGCCGGATTGTCCTCCGCATAGTGGACGCGCCCGTGCTCGTCGCCGGCGAAGCTGAAGGTGGCGCCCTCCGGCGCGCCGCGCGCGAAGAGCGGCATCGGCCCGTCGGTAGCAAGCGCCTTCAGCCCGGCGTCGATAATGGCAAATTCGTCGCCTGCCGCGCTTACCACCGTCGCCATCACGAACATGGCGGGCTCGAAGGGGCCGGGGCCGTCCTCCGTCAGCGCCACCTTGCCATAATCCACATCCATCACCGTGTAGCTGCCGGCCTGGAGCTCGCCCAGCACACCGTGGCGGTAGTCAAGGTCGTGCGTGCCGGTGCCGCCGCCCGTGACGAGCGGCGGGGCGAGGCCGGCGTCCGCCAGCACGGAGGAGACATGGGCGAGGCGCTCGGACACGGCCGCCACCGCCTCGGCGCGTTCGGCGTAGTCGTACACATGCTGGAGATGGCCGGCATAGCCCTGGATGCCGGCGAACACGAGGCCCGGCGCTTCGTCGATCTGCCGGGCGAGCGCCACGGCGGCCTGCGCCGAGAGCACACCCGTGCGCCTCGTACCGACATCGATATCGACCAGAAGCGTGACCGGCTTGCCGGTCGCCGCCTCGGCCAGCGCCGCCACCGCGCTCGGATCGTCGGCGACCGCCATCAGTCCCTCGGCCGACTCGTTGAGCGCGACCAGTCGGGCCGCGCGGCCGGGGCCGACCACGGGCGAGGTGACAAGCACGCCCGGAATGCCGGCCCCCGCCAGCACCTCGGCTTCGCCCAGCGTCGCGCAGCACTGGCCGACCGCGCCCGCCGCAATCTGCCGGCGCGCGACCTGCACACTCTTGTGCGTCTTGGCATGCGGGCGCAGCGCCTGCCCGGTCCGCCGGCAATGCGCGGCCATGCGCTCGATATTGCGGTCGAGCGCGTCGAGGTCGAGCAGCAGGGCAGGGGTGTTAAGCCGCGTGCGTCCTCCCGCTTCGCCGATCAGATGCGCATTGGATCCCGGTTCCATGGTCGTTCGTTCCTTCCGCAGCGGTGCCAGCCGGTTTTACACCGGGCGGGCGGAAAGCGCAGCGTCCGGCGCAGCCCCTTCCGCCGGTTGCCGCGCCGTGGCAGCATTGGCCGACGTAGGAGAGGAGACAAGTGCCCATGTCCCCGCGCGCCCCGGCGCCGCAGCGCGGCTTCGAGGATTTCCGGGTCGGAGAGACCTTCCATGCGCCCTCGCGCACCCATTCCGAGTCGCTGTTCTACGCCTTCCAGCTCGCCAGCGGCGACAATGCGCCGGTGCATTACGACATCGAGCATTGCCGCAGCCGAGGCTGGCCGGGCCTGATGGCGCACGGCTTCCAGACGCTCATCCAGACCGCGCCCGGCGCGACCGGGCTTGCGGCGGAAATGGAGGATGCGCTGGTCGGTTTCCTGGAGCAGTCGAGCCGCTTCCTGAAACCGGTCTTCTCCGGCGACACGCTCTATCCCGAGCTTGAGATCGTGTCGCTGGAGCCGCAGCGCACCACGGGCGTCATGACGCTCGCGAGCCGGGTGTGGAACCAGCGCGAAGAGCTGGTGCTGGAAGGCGAGATGCGCTTCCTGCTGCGCCTGAAGGAGCCGCAGGTGGCGGACGCCGCGGACTGACGCAAGGAGACGGGTTCCATGACACTGGAGATACGCCCGCTGAGCGACACGCTTGGCGCGGAAGTCACAGGCCTCGACCTGACACAACCGCTCGGCGAGGCCGATGCGGCGGCGGTGCGCGAGGCGTTTCTCGACCGGCACCTGCTCTGCTTCCGCTCCGAGCCGCTTTCCCCGGCGGACTTCCTGCGTATCGCGCGTCTGTTCGGCGAGCCGCAATTGCAGCTTCTCCGCCATCGCCGCCACGGGGAGGTACCTGAGGTTTCGATGCTGGAGAGCACCTACAAGCGTCCCGAGGACAAGCCGGACGACCTCGCCCTGGTGCGCCTCTCCGGATGGCACACGGACGACAGCTATTTCGCCACGCCCGCCAAGGCGACCATGCTCCAGTCCCTCGCGCTGCCGTCTTCCGGCGGCGAGACGCGCTTCTGCAACACCCGCCGGGCGTACGAGATGCTGGACGACAGCCTGAAGGCGCGAATCGAGGGCGCCCGGGCGGTCCATGGCTACGACACGCCGCGCGCGCCCGGCCGGGCGGAGACACGCACGGCCGAGGAGGCCGCCGAGACGCCGGACGTGCTCCACCCCCTGGCGCGCACCCATGAGGATACGGGCAGGAAGGCGATCTATTTCAACCCGAACCGCACGGACCGCGTGGTCGGGCTGGAGCGCGCGGAAAGCGACGCGCTGCTCGACGGCCTTTACTCGCACATGACGGCCGATCGCTTCCGCTACGACCATAGCTGGCGGCTCGGCGACATCCTGCTCTGGGATAATCGCTGCCTCCTGCATTCGGTGAACACGGATTTCCCGGTCGGCGAGGAACGCCGCCACCAGCGTGTGCTGCTTAAGGGGACGAAGCCGGTATGAGCGTGCGGATCGAAAAGCTGTCGCCGGCGGTCGGCGCGGAAGTGACCGGCATCGATCCGCGCGAGCCGCTCGACGCCGGGACGGTCGCGAAACTCGAGGCTGCGTTCGAGGAACATGGCGTGCTGCTGTTCCGCGAGGCGCCGATGACACCGCCGCAGCTGACGGCATTCTCCCGGAATTTCGGGAATTTGCAGCCGCATGTGCAGCGCGCCTACCACCATCCCGAGGCGCCGGAAGTGGTGGTGATGACCAACCAGCATGCGGATGGAAGCTTCGACGAAACCGGCGCCCGGCGCGGCGCCATCGAGGATGTCCGTCAGGGTTGGCATTCGGACCTCTGCTACGACCGGGAGCCCGCCAAGGCGACGCTGCTGCACGCAACGAACGTGCCGTCCTCGGGCGGCAATACCTGCTTCACCAGCGCGTACGCCGCCTATGACGCGCTGCCGGAGCAGACGCGCCAGCGCGTCCGGGGCCTCGAAGCCCTGTTCGTCTATGGCACGGACCACCGGAGCAAGAGCCTCGTCGTGGCGGCGCGGACGCTCGACAAGGAGCAGCGCGCGGTGCACCCCGTCGTCAATGCGCATGCGGCGAGCGGCCGGGCTGCGATCTATGCCAACCCGCTATTGACTGCGGGCGTGATCGGCATGGAGCAGGAAGAGAGCGACCGCCTGCTGGACCAGCTGTTCGACATGCTGGACCGGCCGGAATTTCGCTGGGAGCACGAGTGGTCCGTCGGCGATACGCTGATGTGGGACAATCGTGGCGGCGTGATGCATAGCGGGCGGCTCGACTATCCCTTGGGCGAGCTGCGCCGCTTCCTGCGCACCACCGTCACCGGCGGCCCGATCCTGCCGGCCTGAGGCGTTTAGCAAACCGGGCTTATTTCAGCCCGGCCGGGGAAGCCTGTCTTCCCGTCATGCTTCGAACGGATTCAACACCTCTGCGTCGAGGCCGGCGACATCGGCCGCGTTGCGCGTCACCAGCGTGAGGCCGTTGACCCTGGCCGTTGCGGCCAGAAGCGCGTCGATTGCCGGCACGGGCCGGACCGCGGCCATGCGCCCCCATTCCTCGGCGACAGCGGCATCGACGGGAAGTATGCGGTCGCCGAAGTCCGAGACCAGGTCCTTCAGCCACGTCTCAAGCGCCCGGGCCTTTTGCGGGTCCCGCCGGCGCGCCAGTTCCACGCCCTTACGAATCTCGCCCAGCACCAGGACGCTCACCTGGAGATCGTCCTCCGCAACACCCGCCCACCATGCGGCGACAGCCGGATCGCAACGGTTCCCCTTGCGAATCTCGGAGACGATGTTCGTGTCGATCAGGAAACTCACAGGGAGAGATCGCGGTCCGGGTCACGAGATCGCGCGAGTTCGATCCCTTCGAGCGGCGCTTGCTCCAGCAACGTCTTGAGCCCGCCGGTGCGCGGCGGGGCGACGGTCTCGCGCAGCACGGCGCGCGTCTTGGCCTCGCGCGCCGGATCGCCAAGCGCGCCGGCGATGTCCCGCAGAAGCCCGGCATCTTCCTTGCGGACCTGAACCTCGACGCGCACAAATCCCCGGCGCTGCCTGCGCCTGCGCCACCGGGTTACGGGAGACAGATCGGAATCGGTCATGGCATCCTGTATTTCCGGAAAGCTTACCGGAAAGATGGAAGCACAGCAAGCGCAGGCTACCGGCAGCGGCGCCGCATCGCCGTATTCCGGAAAGGCCGAAGCCGTTCTACGATGGGCTGCCATGGGCCATCGGCATGCTGGGCCAACATCGAATGCGAGCTTGCGACCGGGCCGCATGAGATTGTCGGCGCGAAACGTCCGGCGCGCGCTTGCAAGCAGGGCAGGCGGCGGCGCGCGTTGGCAAGCGGGGCGGGCGGGGGCGCGGCCGGCATGGAAGCGGGGAAAGGGAGCCTGCGATGACGTTTCGCGCGGAGAACTGGAGCCTGCGCAAGCCGGCCGTACGGTCCCGACACGGGCTCGTGGCCGCACAGGAGGCTGAAGCGGCGGAGCAGGGCGCGGCGGTGCTCAAGGCCGGCGGCAATGCGGTGGACGCGGCGGTCGTCACCGCACTCTGCCTGGCCACCACCGAGCCCTGGATGAGCGGCATCGGTGGCGGCGGTGTCATGCTGATCCATCTGGCCGACGAGCGGCGCACCGTCGGCATCGACTATTCCATGACAGCGCCCGGGTCCCTCGACCCCGCCCGATATCCGCTGAGCGGCGAGGAGGGGCCGGAGGACGCACTGTTCGTCTGGCCGCGTGTCATCGGTGACCGCAACATGATCGGACCCGAAGCCGTGGCGGTGCCGGGCGCCGTCGCGGGTTTCGCCATGGCGCTCGAACGCTACGGCACGCTTGCTTGGTCAGACGCGCTTGCGCCCGCCATCGAGACGGCCGAACGCGGCCTGGCCGCCTCCTGGTACACGACGCTGCAAATCGCCTTCGGCATGAGCGCCGGCCTCGGGCGCTACCCGGAGGCGCGGGACACCTATCTGCCGAACGGCGCGCCGCTGGTCTCGCAGACGCCGCATGCGCCGCAGCGCCGCCCGCTCGGGCGGCTGCCGGAGACCCTGCGCCGCCTGGCGCAAGCGGGCCCGCGCGACTTCTACGAGGGCGAAACCGCTCGGCGCATCGTTGCCGACATGGCCGCGTCGGGCGGCCCGCTTTCGATGGACGACCTCGCTGCCTACGAGGCCTTCGAGGTGGAGCCATTGGCCGTGCCGCACCACGACGGCGTGGTGCGGCTGATGCCGGGCCTGAACGCCGGCCCGACCATGGCGCGGGCGCTCGGCAATCTCGATGCCTGCCTCGACCGCGCCGCCGGCCTCGACGCCGCCGCCTATATCGCCTGGGCGGAGGCGCTGACGGAAGCCTATGAAGACCGCCTCGCCAATATGGGCCATGACGGCGACGCGAGCGGGCGCGGCTGCACCACCCATCTCTCGGTCGTCGATGCGGCGGGCAACATGGTGACGCTGACCAACACGCTGCTGGAGCGGTTCGGGTCACGTTTCATGCTGCCCGGAACCGGCATCCTGATGAACAACGGTGTCTTTTGGTTCGATCCGCGCCCCGGCCGTCCCAATTCGCTCAAGGGCGGGGTGAAGCCGCTCAACAACATGGCGCCGGCGGTGGTGACGGGGCCGGACGGGACCGGCCGCTTCGCCCTCGGCGCATCGGGCGGACGTCGGATCGCGCCGGCCGTCTTCCAGCTGATCTCCATGCTGCTCGATTTCGGCCTCGATCTCGACGATGCGGTCCATCGCCCGCGCATCGATGCAAGCGGCGAGGGCAAGGTGACGATGGATCGCGAATTGCCGCCCGAGATCCGGGCCGCGCTGGCGGGCCGGTTCCAGACCGAAGTGACCGAGA
>MPNF01000149.1 GCA_002238885.1 Alphaproteobacteria bacterium bin95
AGCGCAGCGGCGACTTCGTGACCTTGAAGGAGGTGGTGGACGAGGTCGGGCGGGACGCGCTGCGCTTCCTGATGCTCACCCGCCGCAACGATGCGCCGCTCGATTTCGACCTCGCCCAGGCGGTGGCGCAGTCGCGCGACAATCCGGTGTTCTATGTCCAGTACGCCCATGCCCGCTGCTGCTCCGTGCTGCGCCACGGCGAGGGGATCGGCCCGGCGGACGCAGAGGATCTTGCGCATCTGGAGGCGCCCGAGGAACTGGCGCTGGTCCGCCGGCTCGCGGCCTGGCCGCATACGGTCGAATCGGCTGCCGAGGCGCATGAGCCGCATCGCGCGGCCTTCTATCTGATGGATGTCGCGACCGACTTCCACGCGCTCTGGACGAAGGGCCGGGAGAATGCGCGGCTGCGCTTCATCCAGGACGACGATCCGCCCGGAACGCGCGCCCGGCTGGCGCTTGTCCGCGCGACCGCAATCGTGATCGCCGGAGGGCTCCGGACGCTCGGCGTCGAGCCGGTGGAACGGATGTAGGGCCGTGGCGGCGGCGCCCGACAGCCGACGCCACACGCTCCGGCTGGCCGGCCTGGGCGTGTTGTCGGTCGTCGCGCTCGGGGCGCTGCTGTGGTTCGGCTACCGGGCGCTGCTCGGATCGAGCGACGCCGACCTCCCCGTCGTCACGGCGCCCGAGGGGGACTACAAGTTTGCGCCGAAGGATCCGGGGGGCCTCAATGTCGACCATCAGGATGTCCAGATCTACGAAGCGCTTGTGCGCGGCCGGCCGGGAGCGGTGCCCGAGACCATCGGCCCGCTGCCGGAGGCGCCGCGTCCTGTGATTGCGCCCCCGACGCCGGCGCCGGCGGAACCCGGCCCGAAGGCCACGCCCATGCCGGTGCCGGCGCCGCGGGACGGCAGCGCGGCCGCCACGGCCCCACCTGCGCCGCAAAGGCCGTCGCCGAGTCCGGCACGGGAGGCCGCGGATGAAGTTTTCGTGCAGCTGGGCGCGTTCGGCACCGACGCTGCGGCCCGCGAGGCTTGGGACGCCCTCAAGAAACGTCACGGAGACCTGCTCGGCCGCATGGATGCCGGGTTCGTTGCAGGCAACGATGTGGTGCGCATCCGTGCGGGACCGATCTCGACGTCGGCGCTCGCGCAACTCGTCTGCGAACAGTTGAAGGCGCGCAATGTCGATTGCTTCATCGTCCGCTGAGCGGACCGGGTCGCGCAGGGCGCCGCTTGCGGCCGTCTTCGGCTGCGCCGGCCCGGCGCTCACCGCCTCCGAGCGGGACTTCTTCCGCGATGCGGACCCGTTCGGCTTCATCCTCTTCGACCGCAACCTGCCGGACCCCGCCGGCATCCGCCGGCTGACCGCCGAACTCCGCGACGCGGTGGGGGACGAGCGCGCGCCTATCCTGATCGACCAGGAAGGCGGGCGCGTGGCGCGGCTCGGCCCGCCGAAGTGGCCGGCCTTTCCCTCGGCCGCCCGCCTTGCCGAAGGGCCTGTCGGAACGACGCGGACCACGGCGCGTGCCATCGGCAACATGCTGGCCGAACTCGGCATCGACGTGAACTGCGCCCCGGTCGGGGATGTCCACGCGCCCGGCGTGACCCATGAGGTGATCGGCGAACGCGCCTTCTCCAGCGACCCCGCTATCGTAGCGGTCCATGCCCGCGCCTATGCGGAGGGCCTGCGGGACGCCGGCGTGCTGCCCGTGCTCAAGCACCTGCCGGGGCACGGCCGGGCCCGGGGCGACAGCCACGAAACCCTGCCGGAGACGGATGCCGACGAGCCGTCCGTCGCGGCCTTTTCCGCCCTCGCCGATCTGCCGGTCGGCATGACGGCCCATGTGCTCTACCGCGACTGGGACGCTGCGCTGCCGGCGACGCTCTCGCCGGCGGTGATCGCGGAGGTCGTGCGCGGGCGGATCGGCTTCGACGGGCTTCTGCTCACCGACGACCTCTCCATGCGCGCACTCGACGGGCCGCTCGCCCGGCGGGCCCGCCAGGCGCTCGATGCCGGCTGCGACATAGCCCTGCACTGCAATGGCGATGGGGCCGAAATGACGGCGGTCGCCCAGGCGGCCGGCACAATGACGGCGGCAGCGATGCAGCGCTGGACACGGGCCCGGGACTGGCTGGCCGCATCGTGAGCGGCCTGTCGCTGGAGCAGTTCGCCTACCAGGTCTCGGTCTGGGCGCTACCGCTGATCCTGGCCGTCGGCTGCCATGAAGCCGCCCACGGCTGGGCCGCATGGAAGCTCGGCGACGACACCGCCCGGCGGCTCGGCCGGGTCACGCTCAACCCCGTCCGGCATATCGACCCGTTCGGGACCCTGCTGCTGCCGGGGCTGCTGCTGGTGACCGGCGCCCCGTTCCTCATCGGCTACGCGAAGCCGGTGCCCGTCCATTTCGGCCGGCTGCGGCCCGCCCGCCTGGGCATGGTGCTGGTGGCGGCTGCGGGCCCGGCGGCCAATCTCGCGCTCTGCGTGGTTTCGCTGGTCGTCCTCCAGGCAGTCGGCTGGCTCCCCGAGTTGCCGGGACGGGACTGGCTCGCCGAAACCGCCAGGAAGAGCGTGATCCTCAACGTCGTGCTCGCGGTCTTCAACATGCTACCGGTGCCGCCGCTCGACGGCGGCCGCATCCTGACGGCGCTGCTGCCGCCCCGCATGGCGCTGCGCCTCGCGTCCTTGGAGCGCGGCGGGATTGTCATTATCCTCCTTGTGCTGTTGGTGCTGCCCTCGCTGCTGGCCATGGCGGGGATCGGGTTCGATCCGGCGGACTGGCTGATATGGCGGCCGGTGGGGTGGATCATCGACGGGTTGATGACGGCCATCTGATCGGAACGGCAGCAATGAGCGCGCCCACCCTGCAGGTCGAAGGCCTCGAGCACGGCTATGACGGCGAAGCCGTGCTGAACGGCGTGAGCTTCAAGGTGGACGCCGGCGAGATCGTGTGCCTGCTCGGGCCGTCCGGCTGCGGCAAGACGACGACATTGCGGCTGGTCGCAGGTCTGGAGCGCCCGGCTGCCGGGCAGGTCGTCATCGCAGGCGAGACTGCGACCGGGCCCGGCCGGATGGTCCCGCCCGAGCAGCGACGGGTCTCGATGATGTTCCAGGACTACGCCCTCTTTCCGCATCTCAGGGTGCGCGACAACGTAACCTTCGGCCTGGGCCGGCTGGCGCGCAGGGAGCAGCGCAGGCGGGCCGACGACCTGTTGGACAAGGTGGGCATGGCCGCATATGCCGGCTCCTATCCCCATGTTCTGTCGGGCGGCCAGCAGCAGCGCGTCGCGCTGGCCCGAGCGCTCGCGCCGGAGCCCAATCTGGTGCTGCTGGACGAGCCGTTCTCCGGTCTCGACCCGGAACTGCGCGGCCGGGTGCGCGACGATTCCATGCACCTGCTCAAGACCAGCGGCGCCGCGACGCTGTTCGTCACTCACGACGCCGAGGAGGCCATGATGATGGCCGACCGGGTGGTGGTGATGCGGGAGGGCCGGGTAGTCCAGAACGGCGCGCCGGAAGAGATCTATTGCGAGCCCGCCTCGCCCTTCGTCGCAGCCTTCCTGGGCGAGGTGAACCGGTTCGACGGACTGGTGGCAGAGGGACAGGTGGAGACCCCGCTCGGGTCCGTCGCCGCTCCCGGCTTTTCGGAAGGGTGCGCGGTTCAGGTGCTGGTCCGGCCCGAGGCGATCCGCATCGGCGGCCCGGAAAGCGCCGGAGCAGAAGCCCGGATCGAGGCGGTGCGCATGGTGGGCCGCAGCACGCTCGTCCATCTCACGCTCGCTGCGGCCGCCCGTGGCGTTTACGGTTCCGACGCTCCGGAGGGCATCCATCTCCACGCTCGGTCCCCCGGCCGCGTCAGCGCCGGCGAGGGAGAGGTCAGGCAGCTTTCGCTCGACGGCGAGCAGGTGTTCGTCTTTCACCGCGAGTGAGTTGCGTTGCGGGAGGCGCGCGCTTCTGCGATAACGGCGCCCAGCAGCAGGAGGCACAGCATATGAGCATCGGTCCCTGGCAAGTCATCATCGTTCTGGTGATCATCCTGATCCTGTTCGGCGCCGGGAAGCTGCCGCGGGTGATGGGCGATCTCGCCAAGGGCGTGAAGAACTTCAAGAAGGGCTTGAACGAGGAAGACCGCGAGACGGCCATCGAGTCCGCACCGGCGGAGACCGTCACCGCCGCCGAAGGCGAAAAAGACACCGCAGCCCGCACCTGACGCCGGGAGGGCCGGCAACGCGCCATGCTCGATATCGGCTGGACGGAAATGTTGATGATCGCGGTAATCGCGATCGTCGTCATCGGCCCGCGCGACCTGCCGAAGATGCTCAAGACCGTCGGGGTCTGGGTGCGCAAGGCGCGGTCGACCGTGCGCGAACTCCAGACCGGTATTGAGGACATGGCGCGGGAAGCGGAGCTCGACGAGGTGAAGAAGTCCGTCGAGAGCGCGACCCGCATGGACGACTGGCTCGATGACAAGGCTGTCGTCAAACCGCCGGCAAGCTCGTCTCCGCCCGCCGCGACTTCGCCGCAGCCCTCTGCGGCGGCACCGGCCGGCGCGGCAGCCGATGCAGGCAAGCCGGCGAAGCTCTGGTGAACCAGGGGGCGGAAGAAGACAAAGAGGCGCCGCTGCTCGACCACATCATCGAGCTGCGCAACCGGCTGGTCTATTCGGTCATCGCGCTGCTGGTGGGCTTCATCGTCTGCGTCTCCGTCGCAAGCTACATCTTCGAGTTCCTGACCGCGCCGCTGGCCCGCGCGCTGGGCGACGAGGCCGGGCGGCGGATGATCTTCACCGCGCTCTACGAACCGTTCTTCGTCTATATCAAGATCGGAATCTATGCCGGGCTGTTCCTGGCCTTCCCGGTGATCTCGAACCAGCTCTGGCGCTTCGTCGCGCCCGGCCTCTACCGCCGCGAGAAGCAGGCCTTCCTGCCCTATCTGGCAGCGACGCCGATACTGTTCTTCGCCGGCGGGGCAATGGTCTATTACGCGGTCATGCCGCTCGCCTGGGAGTTCTTCGTGACCTTCGAGACGCCGGGCGCGCCGGGGGCGGAAGGCGAGGCCGGCACCCTGCCGATCCAGCTCGAGGCCAAGGTCTCGGAATATCTCTCGCTGGTCATCAAGCTCATGTTCGCCTTCGGGCTCTTCTTCCAGATGCCGGTCGGCATCACGCTGGTCGTCCGCGCCGGGATCGTCTCGGCCGACCAGCTCGCCCGCGGGCGCAAATACGCCGTCGTGGTCGTGTTCCTGACGGCGGCAGTGCTGACCCCGCCCGACATCATCAGCCAGGTCGGGCTCGCCCTGCCGGGGCTCGTGCTCTACGAAATCTCGATCGTGCTCGCGCGCAGGATCGAGCGCCGCCGGGCCCGTGCGGAGGCGGAAGCGGACGCGGAAGAGGAAGCCGAAGGGTGAGATGGCGGTCGGCTTCGCGCTGACGGGCACTGACGGGCGCGCGCGCCGCGGGCGGCTGGAGACGGCCCACGGCCCGGTCGAAACGCCGACCTTCATGCCGGTCGGCACCGCCGCCACCGTCAAGGCGCTCACTCCCGCCATGGTGGCGGAAACCGGCGCGCAAATGGTGCTGGGCAACACCTACCACCTGGTGCTGCGCCCCGGCGCGGAGCGGGTGGCCAGGCTCGGCGGCCTCCATGCCTTCATGCGCTGGCCGGGGCCGATCCTGACCGATTCCGGCGGCTACCAGGCCATGTCGCTCGGCAGCCTGGCAAAGGTCGGGGAGGACGGGGTGCGCTTCCAGAGCCATATCGACGGTGCGCGCCTCGAACTCACGCCGGAACGCGCGGTCGAAGCGCAATATCTGCTCGACAGCAATGTGACCATGGCGCTCGACGAATGCACGCCCTGGCCCATCGACAAGGCGGGCGCCGCCGCTTCCATGCGCCGGTCGATGCGCTGGGCGGAACGCTGCCGGGCGGCCTTCCGCGACCGGGCGGGCTACGGCCTGTTCGGCATCGTGCAGGGCGGCGTGCATGACGATTTGCGCGCGGAGTCCGCGGAGGCGCTGACGGGGATCGGCTTCGATGGCTATGCGGTCGGCGGCCTCGCGGTCGGCGAGGGGCAGGCAGCGATGTTCGACGTCCTCGACACGGTGCCCGACGCACTGCCGGCGGATCGGCCGCGCTATCTCATGGGCGTTGGCAAGCCGGCCGACATCGTGGGCGCGGTGGCGCGCGGAATCGACATGTTCGACTGCGTGCTGCCGACCCGGTCCGGGCGCACCGCTCAGGCCTGGACCTGGGACGGCCCCCTCAACCTTCGCAATGCCCGCCATGCAGAGGATCCGGCGCCGCTGGACGCGCGCATGGATTGCCCGGCGAGCCGCGAGTTCAGCCGCGCCTATCTGCACCATCTCGTGAAGTCCCGCGAGATGCTGGGCGCGACGCTGCTCAGCTGGCACAACACCGCTTTCTATCAAGCCCTCATGGCCGAAATCCGCAGCGCCATCGACCAGGGCCGCTTCGCTGAGTGGCGCCGGGAGTTCGAGCATCGGCAAGGCGGCGGAGACGATTGATGCCGTGCGGAAAGACCCTCCTGGCTACAGCGCTGCTGGTCGGCCTTGCCAGCGCACAACCGGTCCCGGCATATGCGCTGCCCGCCGAGACGCTGGAATCGGTCGTTTCGGTGCTGCCCGTCTGGCCGGGGCGGCCGCAGGGCGGCGCGGGCGGGCGCCCCGGTGCTGCACCGGAAGGCAGCGGCGTGGTCCTGAAGCCCGGCCTCATCGCGACGGCATGGCATGCGGTCGAGCCTGCCCGGCGGATCGACATTCGCCTGTCCGACGGACGCATCCTGCCGGCCAGGCTGGTTGCGAAGGACGCCGCGAGCGACATCGCCCTGCTGCGTGTGGATGCCAGGCTCCGGCCCATCGAGCTTGCGCCGGCGCCGCAATTGGCCCAGCCAGTCTGCGCCATCGCCAATGCCTACGGCCTCGGCCTCTCCGTGACATGCGGCGTGGTCTCCGCGCTGAACGTGACCGATGCGGGGTTCAACGC
>MPNF01000150.1 GCA_002238885.1 Alphaproteobacteria bacterium bin95
GCGAACTCCAGGCAGCCGCCCTCGGCGAGCTGGCCCACATGGCTGCGGTAAAGCTCCTCCCAGGGCGTGTGGTTCTCGAGCGCCGGCGGGTCGTAGGCGGCCTGGCGCGCGGCGAGCACCTCTTCGGGAAGCAGGATATCGACGCGGCGCGTCCGCAGGTCCACCCGGAGGCGGTCGCCCGTTTCCAGGATGGCGAGATTGCCGCCGACCGCGCTCTCCGGGCTCGCATTCAGGATCGAGGGGCTGCCCGAAGTGCCGGACTGGCGGCCGTCGCCGATGGTCGGCAATTCGGTGACGCCGGCGCGGATGAGGGCCGCGGGCGGCTGCATATTGACGACTTCCGCCGAGCCCGGATAGCCGACCGGCCCCGCGCCGCGCATCACCAGTATGCAGGTCCCGTCGATGCCGAGCGCCGGGTCGTCGAGGCGCGCGTGGTAGTCCTCCGGCCCGTCGAAGACGATGGCCTTGCCCTCGAAGGCGTCCGGGTCGTCCGGATTCGAGAGGAACCGGGCGCGGAACTCCTCGGAGATCACGCTGGTCTTCATCACCGCGGCGTCGAACAAATTGCCGCCCATGACGACGAAGCCGGCGCGCTCCTTCAGCGGCTGCCCCCAGGGGCGGATCACGTCCTCGTCGAGCGGCGCGGCGTCGCCGATATTCTCGGCCGCGGTCCTGCCGGTGACGGTGAGCGCATCCGGGTTCAGCTTCCCGGCGCGCAGCAGCTCGCCCATGACGGCAGGCACGCCGCCCGCCCGGTGGTAGTCCTCGGCCAGATAGTCGCCGGCCGGCTGGCAGTTGACCAGGAGCGGGATGTCGTAGCCGCACTCCTGCCAGTCCTCCAATACCAGTTCGACACCCATATGGCGCGCGATGGCGTTGATGTGGATCGGCGCGTTTGTGGACCCGCCGATGGCGCTGTTGACCGTGATCGCGTTCTCGAAGGCGGCGCGGGTCAGGATGCGGTCGGGCGTCAGATCCTCGTGGATCATGGCGACGATGCGCCGCCCGGTCTCATAGGCGTATTGCGCGCGCTCCTTGTGCGGGGCGGGCGGTGCGGCGGAGCCCGGCAGCGACATGCCGAGCGCCTCGGCGAGCGAGTTCATCGTCGTCGCCGTGCCCATGGTGTTGCAGTGGCCGGGGCTCGGCGCCGAGGAGGCCACCATCTCGATGAACTCCTCATAGCCGATCTCGCCGGCCGCCTGGAGCTTGCGCGCCTCCCAGACGATGGTGCCGGAACCGACGCGCCGGCCCTTCCACCAGCCGTTGAACATCGGCCCGCCATTGAGCGAGATCGCCGGCAGGTTCGCCGTTGCCGCCGCCATGATCATCGCCGGCGTGGTCTTGTCGCAGCCCGTGGTCAGGATCACCCCGTCGATGGGATAGCCGTGCAGCACCTCGACCAGACCCAGATAGGCGAGGTTGCGGTCGATGGCAGCGGTCGGGCGGCGCCCGCTCTCCTGGATCGGGTGGACCGGGAACTCGATGGCGATGCCGCCCGCCTCGCGGATGCCGGCGCGCATGCGCTCCGCCAGGCTCTGGTGGATGCGGTTGCAGGGCGAGAGGTCGGAGCCGGTCTGCGCGATGCCGACGATGGGCTTGCCGGACTGCAGCTCCTCCCGGGTGATGCCGTAATTCATGTACCGCTCGATATACATGGCGGTCATGCCCGGATCGTGCGGGTCGTTGAACCAACTCCGGCTGCGCAACTGCTTCCCGGCCATGACACGCTCTCCCCTCTGCTTGAGGCCGTGAGGGTAGCGAAGCGTTTTGCCGCCGGGAAGGCGTGCGTTACAATCCGGCGCGCGACAGGACGGGGGCCGGGAACGGTCATGCAGGGAATGCGGGTAACGGTATTCGGCGGCGCCGGGTTCGTCGGGCGCTACATCGTCAAGCGGCTCGCGGCGGCGGGCGCCGGCGTCCGGGTCGCATGCCGGGACCCGGAACGGGCGAAGTTCCTGAAGCCTGCCGGCGACGTCGGCCAGGTCGTGCCGGTGCAGGCCAATCTGCGCTATCCGGAAAGCGTGCGCGCGGCGGTCGAGGGCGTCGATGCGGTCGTCAATTGCGTGGGCATCCTGGCGAGCCGCGGGCCGCAGTCCTTCGCCGCTATCCACGCGGCGGGCGCGGGCGCGGTCGCCTCCGCTTCCGCCGAGGCCGGCGTCGGCAAGCTCGTGCATATCTCCGCCATCGGGGCGGATGCGGACTCCACGGCGGCATATGCCCGCTCCAAGGCGGCCGGCGAGGCCGCGATGCGCGAGGCCTTCGCGCATGCCGCGATCCTGAGGCCGAGCCTCGTAATCGGGCCGGAGGACGACTTCTTCAACCGGTTCGCGCTCATGGCCCGGCTGCTCCCGGCGCTGCCGCTGATCGGCGGTGGCCTCACGCGCTTCCAGCCGGCCTATGTCGGCGATGTGGCCGATGCGGCGGTCGCGGCGCTCGACCGGGCGGGCGGCCTGTTCGAGCTTGGCGGGCCGAAGGTCTATTCGTTCAGGCAGTTGATGGAATTGCTGCTCGCCGAGATCGGCCGCAAGCGCCTGCTGGTGCCGGTGCCGTTCCAGATCATGCAGGCCAAGGCCGCCTTCATCCAGTTCTTGCCCGGCGCGCCGATCACGCCGGACCAGGTCGAATTGCTGAAATACGACAATGTCGTGTCCGAGGGCGCGGCCGGCTTTGCGGAGCTCGGCATCGAGCCGAGGGACATCGAAACCGTCATCCCGACCTATCTCGACCGCTTCCGCATCCGGGGCCGCTTCGCCGGGCGCGATCCGGCCTGACGCTGCAAGCGGCAAACCGGCCCGCCGGAGGGCGCGAGGCCCGCGCCATCGCGGCGGCGCTCGTGGCGATGGTGTTCTGGGGCGCCTGGTTTCCGCTGTCGCGCCTTTCCGTCACCGAGTCGATCACGCCCGGGGACCTCGCCATCCTGCGGGTGGGCGTGCCGGCCGTGCTGCTGCTGCCGGTGGCGCTCCGCTTGGGCTTCAAGGCCGGCAAGGCGGGCTGGTGGGGGACGGCGGCGATGGCCGGGACCATCGGCATCCCCTTCGCGCTGGTGCTCGGCACGGGCCTGCTCCACGCCCCGGCCGCTCACGCCGCGATCTTCATTCCCGGCACCTTCCCGGCGCTGACGGCGCTGCTCGGCATCCTGCTGCTGCGCGAGCGGGCCGGCGGACTGAGGCTCGCGGGCGTCGGCCTGACCGTGGCCGGCGTCGGCCTGACCGCCCTTTCTGCGCTGCAGGGCGCGCCGCCGGGCGGCCTCGGCGGCTATGCGCTGTTCCATCTGGGCGCCTGGATGTGGGCCATCTACACGGTGACGGCGCGCCGGGCCGAGGTCTCGCCGCTCCACGCGGCAGCGATCCTTTCCACCGTTTCGACGGCGGCCTTCCTGCCGCTCTTCCTGCTGTTCGGCGAGAGCCGGCTGCTGGAGATTCCCCTGGCCTCCCTGGCCTGGCAGGCCCTTGTCCACGGCGTTCTGGGCGGCATCGTCTCGATCTGGCTCTACAGCTACGCGATCGGCGTGCTGGGAGCGGGCCGCACCGGCGTCTTCGCGGGCCTGGTGCCGGGCCTCGGCGCGCTGTTCTCCGCGCTGCTGCTCGGCGAGAGCCTCGCCTGGCCGGAGCTCGCGGGCCTCGCGATCGTCACCGCCGGCATCGTCATGGTGCAGGCGGGGCGGTAGGCCGGCGTCCTTGGCTACCGTCCTCTTGCGATCCGCGTTTCGGCGGCAAGGTTCCACCAGGCGCCGGCGACGATCATGCAGGCGCCGACCAGCACCATCGTCTCCGGCACCTCCAGGTAGAGGACGAACCCGACCAGGCCGAGCAACGGAAGCTGGATATAGGTGACCGGCACCACGACCGAGATGTCGCCGAGGCGGATGGACTGGTTCATGGTGAGATGCGCGACCACGCCCGTGAAGCCGACAATGGCGATCCAGCCCGCGTCCTCCCACACGACCGGCGTCCACTGGCCCCAATTGGCGAGCGCCGCGATGGGGAGCTGGATTATCAGCATGTAGAGGACGATCTGGATCGGCGTGTCCGTGCGCATCAGGTGCTTGGAGAGCACATTCGCGCCCGCATAGCCGGCGGCGCCGAAGATGCACACCAGCGCCGCCCATTCGACCGGCACCGCGTGGGGCCGCAGGATGACCAGCACGCCCGCGAAGCCGAGCGCGACGACCGCCCAGCGCCGGAGCCCCGCACGCTCGCCGAGGAAGCCGACGGCGAGCAAGGTCGCCCAGATCGGCGTGGTCGCCATCAGCGCGCTCATGTCGATCAGGCTCAGCGCCGCGATGCCGTAAAACCAGGCGTACTGGCCGACGAAATGGACGCCGTTGCGGGCGAGATGCAGCAGCGGCCGGCGGGTGGCGATGCGCCCGGCGGCGAGCGCGAGCGGCAGGGCGGCGAACAGGCCCACGAAGCTCCGCAACACCATGATCTGCGCCGTGGACATGGTGTCCGAGAGCTGCCGCGCCGCCACTGCCATCGCCATGAAGCAAAGCACGGTGCCGCACATCCAGAGTGCGCCGACGATATTGTTCCGGGCGGCTATGCGCCGGTCGGGCGCCCTCATCCGCGCGGCGGGAGGCCGGCGAGCAGGCGGTCCACCATCTCCGGCGCCTCGCCCACATAGTTGCCGGGCTCGCAAAGCTGCGCGAGTGCGTCGCGGTCGAGCTTGGCCGTTACCTCAGGCATGTCCAGCAGCACGTCCAGCAGGGCGCGACGCTCGTCGGTGGCGATACGGCAGGCTTCATAGACGAGGTCGTGCGCCGCCTGCCGGCCGAGCGCGGGTGCAAGGCCCATCATCACCGCTTCGGAGACGATCAGCCCGCGCGTCATGTCCATATTGGCCCGCATGGCTTCCGGATCGACGCGCAGGCCGTCCATCAGGAAACGCGCCTGGGCAAGAGCGCCGGACGCCAGCACGAAGGCTTCCGGAAGCGCCGCCCATTCCACGTGCCACGGCCCGGTGGAGCGCTCAAGGTCGGCGGCCATTGCGTCCATGACAAGGGCGGCCCGGCTCTGGACCTGCTTGGCGCAGGCGAGAATGAGCTCGCTGGAGACCGGGTTGCGCTTCTGCGGCATGGTCGAGGAGCCGCCGCGGCCCGGCGCGAAGGGTTCGAAGACCTCGCCCGTCTCGGTCGCCGTCAGCAGCACCACGTCGGTCGCGATCTTGGCAAGTGAGCCGGTGACGAGCGCGAGGAAGGCCAGCGTCTCGGCGATGGTGTCGCGCGCGGTGTGCCAGGCGATGGCGGGCCGGGCGAGGCCGAGCTCTTCCATCAGGGCATCGGAGACTTCGAGCCCGCGCCCATGCAGCGAGGCGAGCGTTCCGGCCGCGCCCGAGAACTGGCCCATGAGCACGCGCGGACGCAATTGTTCGAGCCGCTCCAGATGGCGCTCGATCGGCGCCAGCCACACCGCCGCCTTGTAGCCGAAGGTGATGGGGAGCGCGTGCTGGAGGTGCGAGCGCCCGGCCATTGGCGTGTCGCGATATTTGCGGGCAAGGCGCGCAAGGCCGTCCCGGACGGCGATGAGGTCCGCCTCGACCAGATCGAGCGCATCCCGGATCTGGAGCACGACGCCCGTGTCCTTGATGTCCTGCGTGGTCGTGCCCCAATGGACGTAGCGTCCCGCATCCCCCTCGCAGAGCGCGGCAAGGCGGTGCACCAGCGGCATGATGGCGTAGCCGACGCGGTCGACCTCCTCGCGCATGAGGTCCATGTCGATCAGGTCCGCGTCGGCCTTGCCGGAAATCTGGGCCGCCGCGTCCTCCGGGATAATTCCGAGCCGGCCCTGGACCCGGGCCAGCGCCGCCTCGACATCCAGCCATTTCTGCACCTGGCCGCGCTCGGAAAACACCGCCCGCATCGCGTCCGAGCCGAAGAGGTTCCCGTAGATCCCGCTGTCGATGATGGAGACTGGCATCGCCCCGCATTCCCCCGCTGCCGCCGGCGCGGGCAGCCTAGAGCGTTTCGCGCCACGCCGAAATCGCCCGGCGCTTGCGGGCCCGGTAGTGCGAAGGCAGTCTATCGGAGCAATTGCGGAGGGAAGCCGGGCGATGGTGAAAGCGCTCCTGTTCGATGTGTTCGGCACGGTGGTGGACTGGCGGGGATCGGTAGCGCGCGAGGCGCGCAAGGCGCTGGCGCCGAAGGGCTACGACCTCGACTGGCACGGTTTCGCGCGGCGCTGGCGGGACCGCTACCAACCCGCGATGGAGGAGGTCCGCAGCGGGGCGAGGCCCTACACCATCCTCGACGTGCTGCACCGGGAGAATCTGGAGGCCCTGCTTGAGGAGTTCGGCGTGGCGGGCCTGAGCGAGGCCGAGAAGGACGATCTCAACCGCGCCTGGCACCGGCTGGACCCGTGGCCGGACGCAGTACTGGGCCTCACACGGCTCAAGCGCAAATACATTGTCGGCACCTGCTCCAACGGCAATATCGCGCTCATGGTGAACATGGCCCGCCACGCCCGTCTGCCCTGGGACGCGATCCTGGGGGCGGAGGTCGCCCGGGCCTACAAGCCGCAGCCGGACGCCTACCGCCTGAGCTGCGAGGCGCTCGGCCTCGCGCCGGAGGAGGCGATGATGACGGCCGCCCACAATGGCGACCTGCACGCCGCGGCCGCGCAGGGCATGGCAACGGCGTTCGTGGCGCGACGAACCGAACACGGTCCCGGCCAGACGACCGACCTCGAGGCCGACCCCGGATTTACCGTTGTCGCGGAAGATTTCATCGACCTCGCGGACCGGCTCGGCTGCCCCTGACGGCGCGCAGCGGAAAGGACCCACCGCGACGTCATGATGTGTCATGTTTCGTCATGGTCCGGCGGCTGGCGGCCGGCGCTCCGGGTCTTTCGTCCGGTTTCTCCGCCTTCCCGTTTTCGCCATGGTCTCTCCTTTCCGTCCGTCTTCGTTCCATTTCCGCCGCCGACGGTTTGCCCGAGCGGCGGGTCCCTGTTTCGCGCGTATCGCGCGCGGGCGGGGGCGCCCGTTG
>MPNF01000151.1 GCA_002238885.1 Alphaproteobacteria bacterium bin95
GCCCAAGCGGCGGCTACAATCCGGCGGACGGCCAAGGGGGTGCGTGCATCATGCTCAAGAGCATAGTGGTGGCGGTGGATGCGTCCCCGTCGAGCGTGGAGGGGGAAAAGCTCGCGCTTGCCATTGCCGGCAGCCATGGCGCGCGGCTCGTCGGAATCGGTGTGCTCGATACACCTTTCTTTACCGCACCCATGGCCCGGCCGATGGGTGCCGGCGCCTACAAGGAGCATCGCGACGAGACGCTGGTCGAGGTCGCGCGCGAACGGCTCGAGGTGCGTCTGAAGGAGTTCGAGGCTGTTTGCGCGGCCGCCGGCGCAGCCTACGGAGCCGTCGAGGCCGAGGGCGTGCCGCACATGCTGATCGAGGCGGAGGCGGATCGCCACGACCTTATCGTCATCGGGCGCGAGACCAACTTCCACGGAGTCGAGAAGCACGACATTGCCGATGTCGTCCAGCGCCTGCTGCACGACAATCCGCGGCCTGTGGTGATGGTGCCGCCTGCGCCGCAGCGGGGCGAACGGGTTGTGGTGGCCTTCGACGGCAGCCGGGAATCCTCCCGCGCCATGCACATGTATATCCTGCTCGGGCTGGCGAAGGGACAGGAGGCCCATGTCGTCAGCATCGCCGCCGATCGCGCCACGGCCCTGGAAACCGCCGACAAGGGCGCCGGCTTGTTCCGCTCGCACGGCTTCGAGGCCGAGGCGCATGGAATCGCGGCGCGAGGCAATCCTGCCGATGCCATCCTGTCGCAGGTCGAAGCCATGAGCGCCGGAATGCTCGTGATGGGCGCCTTCGGGCACCACAACCTCGTCCACAATATCCTGGTCGGCTCCGCCACCCGCCGCCTACTGCACGACTGCCCGGCACCGGTGTTCGTGCATCACTGACCGATGGCCCGCGCCGGGTGGCCCGGCGGACCTACGAGCCCCAGTGCTCCCGCAGGTGGTCAGCGGCATCGCGAACGGCGCGGGCCGCGACCTCCACTTCCGGGGCCAACTTCAGGAAGCCGTGCGGCGCACCGGGGTAGAGAATGTACCGGTGCGGCACATGGGCCGCCGCGAGTTTCAGGCCCAGCGCTTCGGCGTCATCGCGCAAGGGGTCCAGCGCGGCCGCTGTCAGCAGGACCGGCGGCAGATCGCGGAAGTCCATGTTCAGCGAGCAGAACAGCGGGTCGCGGCCGTCATCCTCGCCGCGCAGATAGTCCGCATAGAAGCGCCGCATGATATCCAGACCGAGGCCGTAGCGGCCGTCCCCGTAAGCCGCGGCGGCGGAGCCCAGCTCATAGCCGTATTCCGGCATATGGCCGTAGCAGCCGTAGAACAGCAACGCCGTGCTGAGCGCCTCGCGCCGCCGGTCCAGCACCGCGAGCGCCAGGTTGGCCCCTGCCGAGTCGCCCCCCACGGCAAGCCGCGAGGCGTCCACCCCGACCTTCGCGCCATGCTCCGCCAGCCAGTCGCAGGCGAAGATGCATTCCTCCACCGGAACCGGGAACCGGTGCTCCGGGGCGAGCCGGTAATCGACCGAAACCACCGCCGCGTCGGCTTCCCTCGCCAGCAGGCGGCAGAGCGTGTCGTGCGATTCGACGCTGCCGAGCATGAACCCCCCGCCATGCAGGTAGAGCAGCCCCGGCAGGCGGCGATCGTCGTGCGGCCGATAGATCCGCACCCGGAGCTCGCCATGGGGCCCGGCCAGAGCGAGATTAACGACCGAGGCAACGGGCGGGGGGGCGGCGTTCCAATAGGTCGAGGATGCGTCATAGGCGGCGCGTATATCTCCGGCCGGCGCATTCACCAGTGTCTTGAGGTCGAGCGGGGGCGAGACCGCTGCGGCACGCTTGCTCGCTTCGACGATTGCGGGATCGATGGTATCGACGCCAGTCATGGCCCCTCCCCAAGACAATGCTCGATACCGCCGATTACAAGCCGGCGGCGCCTTACGCAACCCTGTCAAGAACACCGCATCAAACCGTCCGGTCCGAGGGGCACGCTCCGCTGTCCCCAGTACCCGTCCTTGTCGACACCACCCAGGAAGGTTCCCCCGATGGCGCTCCAGAACCGCGTGACGCCCTTCGGCGACATTGTCGCCACACCCGAGCGCGGGCTCATGATGGGCAACCGCGGCATCCTGCATGACGAGAACCGCAGGCTCGGCCGGCGGCGCTGGACGCACAAGGCCTGGATCTGCTGCGTCACCGAATTCCGGGGCAGGAAACGGCAGGTCATGGCCCTGGGGCGCTATACTGAACTCTTCTTTCTCGACGAGGCGGTAGCGCTCGCCGCCGGGCACCGGCCCTGCTTCGAGTGCCGGCGCGAGGCTGCCAGGACCTATGCCGCCTGCTGGGGCGGTAGCCCGCGAGCCGGAGAGATGGACCGTGTGCTTCATGCCGAACGCCTCGACGGACGCCGGCGGCGCATCCATGTCCGCGAATGCGCCGCGCTTCCCGACGGCGCGTTCGTGAGCCGCAACGGGTCCGCCTGGCTGGTGGCGGGGCCGCTGCTGTTGCGCTACACGCCCGGCGAATACGACGCCGCAATCGCACGCCCCGCCGGCGCAGTCGAGGTGCTGACGCCGCCCGCCACGCTCAGGGCGCTCAGGGCCGGTTACGCCCCGCTGCGCCGCCGCCCCCCGCCACGCCCAGCGCCCTCGGGGCCCGTTCCGCCCCGTTGCTCCACCCGTCGTCTGAAGCTCGGTCTGCGCTTTGAACACAAGGTCCGATATGCCCGAGGCTGCCCCCTCGGCAGCCCCAGCAGCAAGGGATGTCCACGCGCCCTTTAGCCACTCGGCCGGCACGGCATTGGCCTGATCCACCCTGCCAACCTCCCGTCCATCCGACCAGACGACGGACCAGCCGAGCCGCAGCTCCCGGAGGCCCGCAAGAACGGGACCGGCCTCCGCGCTGCCGAATACATGCAGGTGGCTCGGCGCAGCGGGCGGCACGACATCCAGGCCGCTGCTTGCAAGCGCCGCTTCGAGCGCGCGCACTAGCGGCGCGGTCGCTTCGGCAGCGGCGCCGGAAATCGGCGCAATGGAGATTTTCAGCCGGACAGGATCGCCCTCGCTCGGGCTTTCGGCGCGAACCCGCCCGGCAATCTCGTCGGCCAGCTCTTCGAGAAGCACGGCCAGCGCCCCCTGCCGGCCGCCCTCGACCTGCTGCTCGAAACGGCCGGCCAGCCTGCCGCCCCAGTCGCGGAGTTCCCAGACGAGGCCCGACGGAGCGATTCCGTCCGGCATGGCCGCGAGCTCGACGCGACCGGTCACCCGGTAGCTGAGTCGATTGCCTGCGCGTCGGCTGGCCGGCAGTCCGCGGCGGTGCAGCGCCCCCTCGAGGTCCCGCCGCAACCGGTCCTCGAGTTCAGGGGTTGCGCCGTGGACATGTCCAACCCGTACTCCGACGCTTTCCGGGAGCGCCAGAAGGGCACTGGCCTTGTCGCGTTCCATGACCTGCGGCAGGGGCTGGCAGGCCGCCGCGAAAAGCGCCGCGGCGAGGAGGCCGCCCCCCCTAGACAAGGATGCAGCCCACGAGGAGGCCGAGCAGGCAAAGCCCGAGGAAGATCACCAGATGCGGCATCTCCGCAACGTCCCCGTCCTCAAGAAAGAAGCCCGCGCCTGGAAGGCGCGGGCTTGCAGTTCTCCGGCACGGCCACTTTGGACCGTCCGTTAGGGCTTACTTGTCGAGCCAGAACGTGTCGAACCGTCCGACATCGTAAAGGCCGAAATAGTTGTACGGGTTGTGGCCCTTGACGTAGTTGTACCAGCCGTCGTTGATTTTCTCCCAGCAGATGGGGAGGACCGGCGGGTTCTCTTCCATCACCATCTCGGCCGCAGTGATCGCTGCCTGCCGCTTGACCGGATCGACCTCGTTATCGATTGTCGCCAGCAGCTCGGTGAAGCGCGGGTCTTCCCACTGCGAGTAGTTCTGCGGACCGCCCGGGCCGTACCAGGTGTTGAAGTAGTCCGACGGGTCGATCAGGGTCGAGACGATGGCGCCGACCGACAGGTCGAACTTGCCGTTGTTGGTATCGTCGAACCAGACCGACTCCACGACGGTGCGCAGCTCGCATTCGATGTTGAGCGCCTGCGCCAGCATCGCCTGGATCGCCTGCGACCAGATCTTGAAGGTCGCCACGTCGCGCACCACGAAGTCGAGCCCCTTAAAGCCATCGCCGTGGCCGGCGGCCTCCAGCAGCGCCTTGGCTTCCTTGATGGAGGCCATGGTGTCCGGCTGGTAGCCGACGCGCTTGGTGAGTTCCTCCTTCGGAGTCGCCACATCCGAGAACGGGTAGATGAAGCCGCCGACCAGCATCGGCGCCACATCCTTGACGGCCTCCACCAACACCGGCCGGTCGAAGACCAGGTGCATGGCCCGGCGCACCCTCGGATCGTTGAACGGCTCGCGGTCGGCATTGAGCCAGACCGCCTGGATGACGCTCTGGTAGTAGTCGGTCGCCGTCATGTCGTCGCGGGCATCGGCTTCCCTGCGCGTGACCGGGTCGATCAGCCGGGCGTAGTCGGTCCGTCCCGCCAGGAAAGCCGAGCCGAGTTCCGGCGAGAACGGCAGGCCGTGATAGAACTCGATCCCGTCGAGATAGGGCAGCCCCTCCATCCAGTAGTCCGGGTTCTTCTGCATCACCCAGATTTCCTGCTCGACGCGCCGGACGCTGCGGAACGGACCGGTGCCGGGGACGTCGAGGGTCTTGCGCAGGTTGTAGTTGTTGTCCTCGAGCGTCTTCTTGCGGACGATGCCGTTCCAGCCGCTGGAGATCGCACCCATGATGAAGGCTGGCGGCCTGGGCGCGGACAGCTTGAACTGGACGGTGTACTTGTCGGGCGCAACGATCTCTTCGACGGAGGGGAACAGCGCACTGCGCGGGATGTTGATGCCCTCGGGCGGCTTGGTGATGCGGTCGAAGGTCGCCTTCACATCCGCGGAAGTGAGTTCGGCGCCGTCGGAGAAATGCACGCCCTTGCGCAGGAAGAAGGTGTAGGTCTTGCCGTCTTTCGAGATTTCCCAGCTATGGGCAAGGTCGGGAATGATCGACTGGCCGCTGTCGCGGGGGTCATGGCGGATCAGGTTGTCGTACATGCAAGCCTGACTGCCGAGATTGTTGATCGTACCGGACTGGTGGAAGTCGAGATGCGGCGGACGCATGGTGATGCCGTAGCGCAGCACGCCGCCCGACTTCGGGTTCGGCTCAGTCGCCGCCAGCTGGAACTTGGAGCCATCGTATTCCATCGGAATGGCGGCACTGGCCCTGCGCGAAGACAAGCCGTATGCGCCCGCAGCCGCCACCGCCGCGCTTCCCTGAAGGAAGTGCCGCCGGGTCCAGTGCGGATTAAGGAAACCGTTTCGAGGCATTATGTTCCTCCCTGCCTGAATCGGGGGCCGCTGCGGCCCCTAATGCGATATGCTGTTGGCCAATACCGCCGTCGCGAAAGCCTACCGCAGTCTAAGGAGCTTCGATTATGGACCCAACCGAGCCGCTCAAACAAGAGGCCCAGGCGGTGTCGGATGACAATGTGCTGGAAATCGAGAACCTGCAGACGCACTTCTTCACCAACGATGGCGTCGTGCGTGCGGTGGACGGCGTCTCCTACAGCGTGCGTCGCGGCGAGACCCTGGGCGTGGTCGGGGAATCCGGTTGCGGCAAGAGCGTGACGGCGCTCTCGATACTGCGCCTCGTGGCCAGCCCGCCGGGACGCATTGTCGGCGGCGCGATCCGGCTGGAAGGGCGCAACCTTCTGGACGCGACCGAGACGGAAATGGAAGATGTCCGCGGCAATGAGATCTCGATGATCTTCCAGGAGCCGATGACCTCGCTCAATCCGCTGTTCACGGTCGGCAAGCAAATCAGCGAGGCCATCGCGCTGCATCAGGGGCTCTCGAAGCGCGACGCGATGGACCGCGCCGTGGAGATGCTTCGCGAGGTCCACATCCCGGAACCGGAGCGCCGCGCGCACGAGTATCCGCATCAGCTCTCCGGCGGCATGCGACAGCGGGTGATGATCGCAATGGCGATCTCCTGCAATCCGAAAGTGCTGATTGCCGACGAGCCGACAACCGCGCTCGACGTCACGATTCAGGCGCAGATCCTCGACCTTATGCGGGAGACGCAGCGCAGCCAGGGCCAGGCTGTGATCCTGATTACCCACGACATGGGCGTCGTCGCGGAAAATGCCGACCGGGTCGTGGTGATGTATGCCGGCCGCAAGGTCGAAGAGGCCGAGGTGGACGAGCTCTTCGACCATCCGGGCCATCCCTATACCGAGGGCCTGCTCGGCGCCATTCCAAGCCTCGAGACCGCCGCGCACAACGAGGACGGCAGGGGGCGGTTGAACGAGATCGAGGGCATGGTGCCATCGCTCGCCAACCTGCCGCCGGGCTGCGTTTTCGCGCCCCGATGCCGCTATGCCAGCGAGCAGTGCCGGCAAACCTATCCGCCGCTCGAACGCTATCGTCCGGGCCATTGGGTCGCGTGCTGGCATGCCGACCGCCTGCTGGGGGGAACGGCATGAGCACCCCGACCGAGAAGGCCACGCCGCTGCTCGATGTGCGGGGCCTCAAGAAGCACTTCCCGATCTACAAGGGCGTTTTTTCGCGGGTCGGGGGACATGTCTATGCCGTGGACGGCGTGAGCTTCCATATCGGGCATGGCGAGACGCTGGGCCTCGTCGGAGAGTCCGGCTGCGGCAAGTCCACCGTCGGTCGCACCGTGCTGAAGCTGCTTGAGCCGACCGAGGGCACGATTCGCCTGGAAGACGAGGACATTACCGACCTCGACGGCGTGGCGATGATGCCATACCGCCAGCGGATGCAGATGATCTTCCAGGACCCCTACGCCTCGCTGAACCCGCGCATGCCGGCTCGCTCCATCGTCGGCGAGCCGATGCAAATCCATGGCGTCGCCGAGGGCAAGGAACGCGAGGAACGCGTCGCGGCCCTGTTCGAGCGCGTCGGGCTCGGGAGCCGCTACATG
>MPNF01000152.1 GCA_002238885.1 Alphaproteobacteria bacterium bin95
GAGCGAAGACTGGCGCACGGCTGACCGGAAGTCCATGCGCCGGCAAGGCGGTGTGAGCGCAGGATAGGACCGCGAAGCCCGCGAAAACCGCCGTAGAGGCGCATGACGGTCTTTCGGGCGGCAAACCCTGCCGGATCGGCCCATGCGGACGCTGGCGGCGGTTCCCTGTCCCGCCACGGCGGCAATCCGCGATGCAGGACGGCGCCCTATGCCTATGCGGCGCGGCGCGCCTCGAAGATAATCCTGCCGCCACACAACTCCCGCCATAGGTCCCGGATCGTATCGCCGTGGTCCCTTTCGACACGCTCCGCCGTGAAGCCGCCGGGGAAGATCAGCGCGCCATCATGCGGCCCGCGTCCTTCAAGCCGACAGTCTTTGAACCATGACCGGACCGGGCCGACGCCGATCCGTTCACACAGCGCCTCGACGAATTCCGGCGCGTCGCCGGCGAGCGGCGAGGCCAGCACGTCCGCTTGCAGCGTCGCCGGGTCCGGCGCGAACGGCCCGGCTTCCGTCCGGTCCGGCGCATCGTCGAAATTACCCTCCCGGAGTTTGAGGAAGAATTCGGGTTTCAGCGCCTGGTCCAGCGTCATCGGGTAGCCGCCGGGCTTCTGGCCGGTCAGGAACGCGCTTCGCCCGGCGTGCTCGACGGCCTCGCGCCAGCCTTCCAGGCCGCCGGCGTCTCGGACGCGTGCCGCCAGGGCTGCGTGTCGCGCCGCTGTCATCTCCGCCGCCGGCCGCAGTCCGGTCCGCGCGGCAACTTCATTCCAAATCCGGAAAGCCGGATCGGGGAGGGGGGAGGCGTCGGCCTCGCGCGAGCTCGCGCGCGGCCCTCCCCCTTCCGGTTCTTTCCCCCCTTTCCGGTTCGGGTGACTCTGTGTCAGGGGTACCCCTGACTCTGTGTCAGGGGTGGGGTGACTCTGTGTCAGGGGTACCCCTGACTCTGTGTCAGGGGTCGGGGGACGCGCCGCCGCGCTCTCGGCCGCTTCCGCCGGCGTCGCCCGATAGCCCGCCTCGAAGCTCCGCATGAGCGGAATTCGACGCTGCTTCGGGTCTTCCACGGGCACGGGCGCGGGCAGATACACCTGGTAAAGGTTCGCCTTGCCGTCGCGCCGATGGACAGTCAGATAGCCGGCCGCTTCGCACTGTTGAATGGCGCGGATGACTGAGCGTTCCGTCATCGCGGTTTCGGCCGCCAACGTCGCCTCGCTCGCCCATGCGCCGCGCGGCGTGCCGGCGTGATAGGCGATCATCGCCAGCACGTTCCGCGCGCCTATCGTCAGGTCGGACAGCCCCAGCGCGATCTTCATGCGCTCGGCGGGGCGATTGTCTGGCAGCGTTTCCGAATTCGTCTCTTGACGGTCCGGCAAATCTTCGGCTTTGTGCACAGAGCTACTTTCGCTAGGCCCGGCTGAGCGGTTGCCGCCGCGTTGATGCCGGGCCGATTTTTGTCTGCACGTCACCGATGCGCCTTGCCTCCCTCAAGGGACCGATGCATGCGGCATGTTGACTGTCTGCTACAGAGTCGCGCTACTGTCGAGTAGTCAATCGTCAATACAGGTGGATAATGCAGAGCGGCGAGCCGCATTATCATGTTTGGCTTATGCGCCGGAAATGGATTTTCAGCCGGTTGTCGAGGCCCTATCGCTCGCGGCAGGCCGCGAGCCAGGCCGCCGCCAGGAAGCAGCCGGACCCGGAGCGCCGCATGGCGCTTTTGTGTCGCCGTGCGGAGTGCGCGCCGCCGCCGATTGATGCGTCGGACTCACCGCCGGACCGGTAAAACGGCAGCGCGGACCGCGACAGCCCGAGCGCCCTGCCGGCCGCTTTCGGTGCCTGGCGTGTGCGCCTCGCCCCACTTCCCCGTAATAGCCCGCCGGGAGGCTGACTGCCGGAGGCACGAATAGGCCCATTGTACTGGCACTAATATCGGCGCTAAGTCGTTGTTTGTTCGGGAAACTAGTCCGCCGTGGGGCATCGGTGTGCAAGGCAATCTACTATGTCTGTTCAGGGCACGATGGAAACAGGCCAAAAGGCGAAGCCTTTCCCTTTCCGGGGTCGATTCCGGTAGGGGGCAGAATCATACGCTAAGGCCTGCCCGGTCTCCGAACCGCGGCCGCTACCGGAATCGACCCGTTCCCGTCCTTGCCCCGCAGCGGCTTGCCGTTCGGTCCAAGGACGGGCGGGGCGATCTCTGCCGTGATTCCATGCCCATGATGCGCGGCGCGGTCCATGAACGCGACGGGGGCCAGGCGGCAGGGTCGCCAGCAGGGGCCAGCCGGTCCATCGTGCGACGCCTGACGACCCGCCGCGCCTTGAGCGCGCGAGCGGATCGTCAGATAGGATCAGGAAGCTGATCCTCCTGATCCTTCCTGTTCTGACGTTTGAAACCCTTGCTACGCAAGCCTTTGCGGGCGGCAGGTTGAACCCGTGGAACCATCGGGTTGAACCCGTGGAACCATCGGGTTGAACCCGTGGAACCATCAGACCGCATCCGTGGAACCATCAGACCGCATCCGTGGAACCATCAGACCGCATCCGTGGAACCATCAGACCGCATCCGTGGAACCGTCCGGCCGCCAGGATTGGAGGATGCGCCAGCCGCCGGCGCCGTCATCCTCGATCACCACGCGGCCGGCCGCCTCCAGCTTGCGCAGCCGAGCTTCTGCACGCTCGGCTTCATGCCCCCTGTCCGCCGCCGTCCGCGCGTCCGACTTGTGCCCGTAGAACAGCCGCCGCCGGTCGTTCCGATCCAGCACGGGAACGCGGTCTGCGTGCGGGTGGCGTTCTTCGCCGATCAGCAGGGCGTCCGGGTGGCGCCAGTCGCGCTGCGGCGCCTCGCCCGGCCGCCATTGCAGCTTGCCGTCCCTGCCGGTGAACGGGTTGCCGGAATGGCCCAGGATGCGCCCGACGGGTTGCGGTTCGCCCGTCTCCGCGTCTGGCACAGGCGCGCCGTCAGGGCCTCGCAGCACCGCCAGCAGATAGCCGTCCGCGTCGCGCAGCGCCTTGGGCCGGGTCGCGTAGATGCGATGGCCGGCGTTCTTCTGCTTGGCCCGGTCCCAGAGCGTCGGCAGGGTGAGCTCGCCGTCGAACGCCATGTCGCTGTCTATGCCGGCGGCGATCAACTCCAGCCGGTCCAGCATCGGGCCACCGATCGAGCCGCTTTCCGGCAATGCGATCTCGATCCGCGCGCACGACTTCAGATCGTTGAAGTCCGGGAGCGTCCGGAACATGACGGGCCGGGTTTCCCGCCCGTCCTCCAGGAGCACTCCCGCAAGCGTCACGGCGTTCATGGAGCTGCGCAGGAACGGCGCGTGTTTCGACGGCTTCCAGGAGCTCCGGCTGCCCGTTCCGGTCCCGATCAACGCTGGCGCCGGCCAGCCCCATTCATGGACGATCTTGCGCAGCGTCGGCCGCAGCGTATAGCGCCCGCCGGGGTATCGGTCCTTGGCTTCGATTCCCAGCAGCGCATGAACCAGCAAACGCTTGTCGAGGCGCGCGCCTGACGCCGCCTTGCCGGTGAGCGCGCCCAGGCCGGCCCGTTCCGCCAGGACAAGCGCGGGCGACGGCACAATCTCGCTCTTCTTCGGCTCCAGCGTCGGCAGCGCCAACTGTCGCTCCGGCTCGACCATGCCGGGCCGGAGCGGCAGTTCGTTGTCATGGCGCGGCATGGTCAGGATCGCCGGCGCGAGGCCGGCCCAATCGAACAGCCCGCCGGGCATGATCGCGGTCCGGCGTTCGTCGAGCGTCACCTCTTGCGGCTGCTTCGCCTTCCACTCCTGCCAGGCCCGCACGATGGGTGCGAACGGATGGCTGAGGCGCTCGGGCTGCGATTCGAGCTCGCGCCAGGTCCCGTGCACTTCCTCGAGGCGGGCGTAGGCGAATGCGCCCTTATCTTCGTCGTAAACGAATGCTATGGGACCGGGGACGGACGGAATCCGAAACATCGAGCGCAGCAAGATCGGCAGATCCGGGTGCCATTCGATTTCCACCGCGCTCCATAGTTCCGTCCACCACCAGGGCAGCTTCTCGGGGAGAGGCGAGGCGTTCTTGCTCATGTCGAGCATGAATGGCCCTCGCATAGCGTCGGCCAGCGCGATCAGGCGTCGGCTCGCTTCGTCGTGCATGTATGGCAGGCGCTCGGAAAGCCAGTCGCGCAGCTCGTCCTCGGTCGGGATGGCATCGGGCGGGCAGTCCTTGCCCGGGTTGTTGCGGCGGTATTCCACGGCGGCTATAGCGGCAAGGATTTCGGCGAGTGCACAGGCGTCCGAGAGCGCCCGAGATAACTCTTGGTCTGTTTTCACCATGGCAGCCCCGATCCGTCTGTTGTGTCTTCTCCGCCCGGTTGCTCCCCGCCGTTCGGGGCCGCCTGGAATCCGATGATCCACTCGCTTCCGGCGCCCTTCCGGCGCGGGATCGCGGGGCGCAGGATGCGGGCCGGTCCCATGTTGGCCTTTGTGACGGCGAGGCGGCGTTGTGGACCGGCCTGCGGATCGTCCTCGTAATCGAGCACCAATGCCCCGCGAACGCCGTCATGCCATGCCGCGCTGCCGGCGATCTGACCGGGGTCGAAGGGGTCTGGCGCATTCTTCTTGCTGCCTCGCGCCGCCTTGGTCGAGTGCGCGAGCGCCAGGACGCCGGCGTTGCGCTCGCGGGCCAGACCGGCCAGCGCTGCCAGGAACTCCCGCACGGGCGCGACGGCGTTGCCCTCCCCGACATAGGCGGCAAGCATCGGGTCAACGATTATCAGGCGCGGCTTGATGGCGGCGGTGGCGTCCGTCATCGCCTGCCAGCCGGCGAGCGGTTCCGGACGGGCCGAATACAGCCCGCTTGCGCCGTGACGCTCGCCGGGGCCGTAGAGCGGCCAGCCGCGCATGTCGAGGATATGGACGGCGGCGGGCGCTTTGGGGCGGGTGGTAGCCGTCGCCAGCGCGGCGAGCCTCGCGCCGATCTCGCCCGGCGCTTCCTCATAGGCGAGCCAGAGCACAGGGCCGGAGCCGCCGTGAATGTCGAGCAGGCCGCCGGCGCTGCGCTGTCTGTGTTCGTTCGGCGAGCCGGGGTCCGCGACGGCAAGCGCAATCTCGCCGGCCAGCGCGGACTTGCCGACGCCGCCCGCGCCGGCCAGCAGGCAGATTTCGCCAACCGATAGCACAGCTCCATCGACGCCGCTGACGGATAGCAGGCGCGGCGGGCGTGGCAGCCTCGCGGCGTCAACGGCCGTCATCGGTTGCGGCAGGGTGAGCGGCGTATCCGCTCCAGCGAGGACAGCCGCCGGGGCGCGCCGATCCGTGCGCATCATGTCGGCGAGCGCGGTGTCTTCGGCGGCCTCGGCATCTTGAAGCGTCGGATTTTCAGCGGCGAGTAGTGGAGCCAGCTTGTCGCGGATCGCGATACGGCCCGTGTTGCGGGGTCTCGCTTGTGCGGCTCGCACGATTGCAGCTTCGGCGACTGCGAGTGCGTCCGGGTTGAACGGATCTGCCTCGCGGGCAGCGCGGTATGCATCCAGGCGGGTCAGCGCGTCTTGCGGGTCGGTCATCGCGCGAGTTCCTTCACGGTTGAGGCGTCCAGGACAAGCGGCTCGCCGGACTTCGCGGCGGCGTCGATTTGCGGGCGCAACCGCTCGCCGATCCGCGTCAGGCGCCCAACCGGCGCGTCGCTCATAGGCCGCTGGCCCTTGGCGAGATTGCAGGCCGCGTGCAGCAATTGGCGATTGTCGCAATCGTCGCCGCCGCCATGCGAGCGCGGAATGATATGGTCCAAGTGCAGCGCGACGGGATCGAGTGTGCCCAACGGCTCGCCGCACCATGCGCAATCTGGCCCATGTAGCGCGGCGAAAAACGCCAGATAATGGAGCTTCCGCGCGTGTCGCAGTTCGGAGCGAAGCCGCTCGACGGCGGCCGCCATATCGGCATACAGCTTGTCGGTATCGTCGGTTATCAGAAGGAAGTTCGACATAGCCGCGTTTCCTCTGTTCGGGTTGGCCGTCATGACAGCTTCGGCTTGTGCCGGCAGGCGTCGCCGAGTTTGCATTGCAGCACCATCGTTTCGCGGCCCGGATACCAGCGGACGGCCCATTGCTTCGCGGCGGATCGGGTTCCGAAGCCGCGCGCCAGGCGATAGAGCATCCCGTTGCCGTCGCCGCCGGCGCTCGCGGCCCAGACATGGAAGTGCTCGCGGTTGGGCTTGCGCCGCCCGGTCATGCCGGCATGTCCAATTGGCAATGCCGGGCGATACGCCCGCTGCACGTCCAATTGGCAATGCCGTGCGGCCAACATGTCCAATTGGCAATCTTGCGGGCAGCGACTTCGGGAGGGTATGGCTTTGCCACGGTCGGGAGCCTCCGTAACAGGCTGTTTCGACTAGGCGCGATTGGCGGTCCCTCAACCGCCATCGCGCCGCCCCATCCTAGCACAACATGTCTCGCCATGCGGCGGCTTCGGCCTCGCGGCGGTCCATGCCGTCGGCTTCTAGGCAGGCGGCGCGTTCCTGCCATTCCGCTGCCAGTCCCTCGGCAGGATCGCAGCCGCGCCAGGTTTCCAGGCAGGCGGACCGGCCCGCTGCGATCATCGCATCCTGTAGCGTCATCGCGGCCTTCCAGCCCGGCCCGTCGCCGTCGGCCTCGATGACGATTGCGCGTCCGGTCGCGGTGAGCGCCGGAGCGAGCGATGCCAGACCGCTTGTGCCTCCCGCTCCCCATGCGCGGACGCCGCGCCAGGCCGCTATCGCCAGCGCGTCAACCGGGCCTTCGGCGACATGGACGGGATAGGCGGCGTTGTCGGGTCCGGGAACGCGGAACGCCGCGCCGCGCATGGCGCTACCGGGTGCGGTCCATCGCTTCGCCTCGCCGTTGCGGGTTCGCCATGCCCGCCGCTCGCCGTCTTCGGTCAGGGCCTCAAGCTGGACGCCGGAGAGCTTGGGACCGATGGCGAAAGCATAGGCCGCCGCGCCGGCTGCATCGTCGGGCA
>MPNF01000153.1 GCA_002238885.1 Alphaproteobacteria bacterium bin95
TTGGTAGCGGGGGAGGGATTTGAACCCCCGACCCAGGGATTATGATTCCCCTGCTCTACCGCTGAGCTACCCCGCCGAAGGACCGGCGTTTTAGGCGCAGGCGCTTGCGCCGTCAACGGGATCGACCCATCCTGCGACGATGAAACGAACGGCTGTCCTCCTGCTTGCCGGTTTCCTGCTGGCCGCCCATGGCGGTGCGACGGGCATCGTCAAGCAGCGCATGGACGCCATGGTCGATATCGGGCGCGCGACGAAGACCATTCGGGACGCGATCCGGCGTTCCGAGCCGGACGCGGTCCGGGACGCGGCGGGGCGGATCGCCAGACACGCTGCGGAGGTCCCGAAGCTGTTTCCGGACGGCAGCTTCCACCATCCTTCGGAAGCTCTACCGGCGATTTCGACCGACCGGGCGGCATTCAATGCGCTTGCGGCGGAGCTTGCCCTCGCTGCCGGCGAACTGGCCTCGAATGCCGACGCGCCTCGCGAAGCGGCACGGAAACTCGCGGACGCTTGCAAGCAGTGCCACACGCGCTTCCGGGTGCAGAAGAAGCGCTGAGCCGGCAGCGGGCGCTCAGTCGAACACCTCCTCGAAGCTCGCCCTGAGCGCCGAGTCCACCTCTGGCATGGACGCGACGATCCCCTCTGCCGCAAGCGAAGTGACGCCGAACCCTTCGATGCCGCAGGGCACGATGCCGTCGAAATGTCCGAGGTCCGGCTCGACATTGAGCGCGATGCCGTGGAACGCGACCCAACGGCGCACACGTACGCCGAGGGCTGCAATCTTGCGCTCGGATCCGCCGCGCCGGACCCAGACACCGATCCGCCCCTCGCGCCGCTCACCGAGGAGGCCGAACCGGGCCAACGTCCGAATCAACCACTCCTCCAGGCCGCACACATAGTCGCGCACGCCAAGTCCGCGGTCCTGGAGGTCGAGCATGGCATAGGCGATGCGCTGGCCCGGACCGTGATAAGTGTAGCGCCCGCCGCGCCCCGTCCTGAACACCGGGAAACGATCCGGCGCAAGCAGTTCGACCGGATCGGCGGAGGTGCCGGCCGTGTAGAGCGGCGGATGCTCAAGGAGCCAAACGAGGTCCGGCGACCCGTCCTGCCGAATGGAGCGGACCCGGTCTTCCATAGCCGCGACCGCCGGCTCGTAGTCCACCGGCGCGTCGTCGATGCGCCATTCCACCGGTCTTGAAACCGCCATTGCGATTTGCTATCCCGCCCTCGCCTTGAGGCGGGCAGTTTAGCGCGTCTCCGATATGCGGTCGTGGCGGAATTGGTAGACGCGCAGCGTTGAGGTCGCTGTGGGGGCAACCCCGTGGAAGTTCGAGTCTTCTCGACCGCACCATGAGCACAGAATGCGCGGAGGGATACGATGGCTGAGCCCCATACGGTCCCGCGCGCTGACGACCGGGCCGAGGACACGCTGGCGCTGACGCCCGACCTGGTCCGGGACATACTTGAGGCAGGCGACGCCGAAGCCATCCGCGCCAGGCTCGCTCCCCTCCATGCCGCCGACGTCGCGGATCTGCTGGAACGCATCGCGCCGGACGACCGCTCTACCGTGCTCGAAGCGCTGAGCGGCGCGCTCGACGCCGACATTCTGGCCGAACTGGACGAGACCGTGCGCGGCGAGGTCGTCAACCAGATGGCGCCGCAGGAGCTTGCGCGGGCGGTCGCGGAACTCGACGACGACGATGCGGTCGATGTTGTAGCCGACCTGGACGAAGAGACCCGCAAGGACATTCTGGCGCGCCTGCCCCAAGCGGATCGAACGGCGGTCGAGCAGGCGCTGACCTTTGAAGAAGACACTGTCGGACGCCTCATGCAGCGCGCGACGGTGGTCGTGCCCGCCTACTGGACCGTCGGCGAGACCATCGACTATCTGCGCGCGGATGCGTCCCTGCCCGATACATTCTTCGACATCTTTGTCGTGGACCCGCGCCACCGCCCGGTCGGCAGCCTTCCGCTCTCGCGCATTCTTCGCAACCGCCGCCCCGTCGGGTTGGCCGAGATCATGGACGGTGAGCCTGTCGTGCTGCCGGTTTCAATGGACCAGGAGGAAGCGGCGTTCCTGTTCCGCCAGCAGGACCTGACCTCGGCCCCGGTGGTCGATGAGTCGGGTCGGCTCGCCGGCGTGCTCACCATCGACGATATGGTCGATGTCATGGACGAAGAGCACGAAGACGACATTCTGAAGCTTGGCGGCGTGTATGAGGACGACCTCTATCATGCCGCGGCGGCCACGGCGGCAAAGCGCTTTCCCTGGCTGCTCATCAATCTCGCCACGGCGGTGCTCGCTTCCCTCGTCATCGCGCAGTTCGAGGCGACCATCGAGGCCGTGGTTGCGCTCGCCGTGTTGATGCCCATCGTCGCCTCGATGGGCGGCAATGCCGGTACGCAGGCGCTCACCGTCGCGGTCCGCGCGCTTGCGACCAGGGAGCTTTCGGCTACCAACGCCATGCGCATCGTTGTCAAGGAAGTGCTTGTCGGCGGTTTCAGCGGCGTGCTGTTCGCCGTCATCGCGGCGGCGCTGACATTCGCCTGGTTCGGCAACTGGCAATTGGGCGCGGTGATTGCAGCGGCCATGGTCGTCAACCTGTTGGTCGCGGGCCTTTCCGGCGTTGCCATCCCGCTTGCTCTGGACCGGATGCGGATCGACCCGGCCGTCGCGTCTTCGGTGGTGCTGACGACGGTGACGGATGTTGTCGGCTTCTTCGCCTTTCTGGGCCTCGCCGCTGCGGTGCTGCTGTGACCGGCGCAATCCGCCCCGTCCTGGACAGCGACGCGGACGGGCTGATCCGCCTGATCGATGTTTGCTGGTCCGCCTATGAAGGCTGCATCCTCGACGTCGATGCCGAAGAACCGCAGCTCCGCGCCATGAGGAGCCATTTCGACGCTCTCGGCGGCGAATACTGGGTTGTGGAGAATGCCGGCGGACAAATCGCGGCCGCCGGTGGCTGGGCGCCCGCCGTCGACCCCTCCGGCTCGGAGATTCACAAGCTATACGTCCTGGCGGAGTTGCGCCGGCAGGGGATTGCCCGGCGGCTGGTCGGCATGGCGGAAGCGGCTGCCCGGAGCCGTGGCAGCCGCTTCGTGGAGCTCTGGTCCGATACGCGCTTCCTCGAGGCGCATGCGTTCTACGAGGCGCTGGGCTATCGGCGGACCGGCAGGACCCGCGACCTCGACGACCTGTCGAATACGACGGAGTTTCATTTCGTCAAGGAGCCGTTCACCGTATCGTGATTGGCCGATGTCGGGCGTGGAACCGATCTTTCCCGGCAGGAAACACATCTGGAGGACCGTCCGATGCGAACCGTCTTCACACGTCTTGCCGCAACCTCCCTGATCGTGCTGTTCGCCGGCTTCGCGGCCGCCAAGGAGCCCGTGTTCCAGCGCAGCGGCGCCGCGATCCACGGCTACGACCCAGTCGCCTACTTCCAGGCCGGAGAGCCGGTCAAGGGCAAGTCGCGGCACGAGGCGGAATGGAACGGCGCCAAGTGGCGCTTTGCGAACGCCGCCAACCGCGATGCCTTCGAGGCCGACCCGGAGCGCTATGCGCCGCAATATGGCGGCTATTGCGCCTGGGCGGTGTCGCAGGGCTATACGGCGCCCATCGACCCCAAGGCGTGGAAGGTCGTGGACGGCAAGCTCTACCTCAACTACTCGAAGTCGGTGCAGAAGAACTGGGAGAAGGACATCCCGGGCCATATCACCGCGGCAGACGGCCACTGGCCGGGGATACTGGCGGAACTGTCCAACTGACGGCTTATCGGCTAGGGTCGCGCCCGGATTCGAGAGGAGGCCGCCCCCGTGCTGAAGATCGCAACACTCGCCGACCTTGAGGATTGGGTCGGCAAGGAACTCGGCGTCAGCGATTGGATCGAGGTCGGCCAGGACCGGATCGACGGGTTCGCCGAGGCGACCGAAGACCGCCAGTGGATTCATCTGGACACGGAGCGTGCGCGAACGGACATGCCGGGCGGCAAGACCATCGCCCATGGCTTCCTCACCTTGTCGCTGACCGCGGGGTTGATGGTGTTCTCGGTGCCGGGCGCCAGCCGGGCGATCAATTACGGGCTCAACCGCGTGCGGTTCACCAACACCGTGCCGGCGGGCTCCAGGGTCCGTCTGCGCCAGACCCTCGCCTCCACGGAGCCGGTCAAGGGCGGCGGCGTGCGCTGTGTGGTGGACAATTCGGTCGAGATCGATGGAACCGACCGCCCGGCCATGGTGGGAGAAGCGCTGATCGTCTTCTATCCGTGAGTCCCGGCCGAGGCCGGCGGCTGCCGGGCCACCAGCTTGGCCGCAAAGCTGTCAATGCACTTACATTGAAACTGGACCAGTCGACCGGGGGCAGGTCACTTCGTCTTGATCAAATCCGTCCACAGGGCCTAGCACGGGTTGCTTGATGTCAAGTCCTGGGGAAGCGCTGGCGGATGCGCGCTTCGAGATCGCTGCGCACTGACCGAAATGCCATGAGGCGTTGCTCGCGCGATCCGTCATTCAATGTCGGGTCCGCGATATCCCAGTATTCGACGGACGCGCGCGAACCGGCGGCATACGTTTCCGCCTCCCAATTTGCGTTTGACGACAACGCGACGATGAGATCGAAGCGGCAATCCGCAAGCTCCTCGAAAGTACTCGCCCGGTGGCAGCGAATGTCGAGGCCGACCTCGTCCATAACGGCAACCGCGAACGGGTTGACGGGGGCCGGCTCCACTCCTGCTGAATCGATAAAGATCCCGGAACCCAGCCAGCGTCTGGCGAGCGCCTCGGCCATGGGCGAGCGGACCGCGTTCCGCGTGCATGCGAAGAGCAGGTTGCGGGGCAGGCCGTTCATCCGGACCGGGCCCGGAAATGCAGGACACAGAGCAGAGTGAACAACCGCCGGGCGGTGTCGTGGTCCAATTCGACGTGAGCGGCCAGCACCTGTTGCAGCTTGTCCGCGCCTTCGTCATGCAGGGCGCGCCGGCCTATGTCGATGGCCTCGATCTGTGAGGGCGAGAGACGTTTGATCGCTTCATAGTAGCTGTCGCACACGACGAGATAGTCTTTGACAATACGCCGGAAGCCCCCGAGCGACACCGCAATTTCGAGCGGGGGCGACCGGCCGGGAGCTCCGATCTGCAGAATCAGCCGCCGGTCGACGACGGCCAGATGGAGCGTATAGGGGCCGGAGGGACCTTCCAGGAGGCGGAACCGGTTGTTTTCGACCAGATCGAAGATCGCTACGGCGCGTTCCTGCTCGATCTCCGGCGTGCGCTGCACGACAAGCCGTTCGTCGAGGCTGATCGAAGCAATCTGGAACCGGCTATCCGCTCCGCTGTCAGCCATCGAGCCGGAGCGAAACCGACAGGCCGTGGGCGTCCAGTCCTTCAGCGGCGGCGAGTGCGGCAGCGGCCGGGCCGATGGCGGCCAGCGAGTCCGCGCCGCAGCCGAGCAGCGTCGTGCGTTTCATGAAGTCCAGGACGCCGAGCCCGGAAGCGAAGCGCGCCGTACGCGAGGTCGGCAGGACATGGTTCGGCCCTCCGACATAGTCGCCGATGGCCTCCGGCGTGAGGGCGCCCAAAAAGATGGCGCCGGCATGGCGCACGCGCGCGGCCAACGGGTCCGGGTCAGCGACCGCCAGCTGGAGATGCTCCGGCGCAATGGCGTCGATCAATGCCGGCGCCTCGTCGAGGTTCCGGACAACGATGCAGGTGCCGTGGCGCTCCCAGCTTGCCCGCGCGGTCGCCGCTCGCGGCAGCGTTTCCAGATGGCGCCCGATTTCCGTTTCGACCGCATCGGCATAGTCGTGCGACAGCGCGATGAGAAGGCTTTGCGCCGCCTCGTCGTGTTCCGCCTGTGCCAGCAGGTCGGCTGCGATCCAGGATGCCGGGCAGCAGCCGTCGGCCACGACGAGCACTTCGGAGGGGCCGGCTATCGTGTCGATGCCGACATGCCCGAATACCTGGCGCTTGGCGGTTGTGACCCACATATTTCCGGGGCCGACGATCTTGTCCACCGGCGCGATGCTACCGGTTCCGAACGCCAGCGCGCCCACCGCCTGCGCGCCGCCGATCCGGTAAATTTCCTCTATGCCGGCGATCCGGGCGGCCGCAAATACCAGAGGGTCGAATGCGCCTGCCGGGGTCGGCACCGTCATGGCGAGCCGTTCGACGCCGGCCACCCGCGCCGGTATCGCATTCATCAGCACCGAACTCGGATAGGCGGCCGAGCCTCCCGGCACGTAGAGGCCGACCGCCTCGATCGGTGTCCAACGCAGGCCGAGGCGCACTCCAAGGGCGTCCCGGTAATCGAGGTCCGACGGGACTTGGGCCCGATGGAACGCCTCGACCCGCGATGCTGCCAACTCCAGCGCGTCGCGCGCCGGCCCCGGCGTTTCCGAAAGCGCCCGGTCCAGAGTCTCTACCGGGATGCGCAGCGGGCCGGTCACGCCGTCGAAGCGTTCGGTGTATTCGGAGACGGCCGCATCGCCGCGGGCGCGGACATCGGCGAGGATCGCGGCGACCGCCGCATCGACATCCTGGGTCCCCGCGCGTTCGGACCGCAAGAGCGCATTGAAATCGCCTGCGAAATCCGGGTCGCCGGTGTCAAGCCGCCTGGGCAAGGGAGGCCTCCCGAAAGCGTTCGATCCAGCCCTGCAACTCGGCCGTCCGGGTCTTGAGCGCGGTGCGGTTGACGACCAGGCAGGAGGTGATGTCGGCAATATGCTCGACCTCGACCAGGCCGTTGGCCTTTAGTGTCGCGCCGGAGGAAACCAGGTCCACGATGCGCCGGCAGAGGCCGAGCGAGGGAGCCAACTCCATAGCGCCGCTGAGCTTGATGCACTGCGCCTGCACGCCGCGGGCTGCGAAATGGCGTTTGGTGATTTCGGGATATTTGGTTGCGATCCGGATCTGGCTCCAGCGTCGGGGGTCGTCATTCGCGACCATGGCTACAGGTTCTGC
>MPNF01000154.1 GCA_002238885.1 Alphaproteobacteria bacterium bin95
CCTTTGCGGACCGGGCGTTCGCCGGCAATCCGGCCGCCGTCTGCCTGCTGGAGGAATGGCCCGAGGATTCGCTGCTGCAATCCATCGCGCTCGAGAACAATCTCTCCGAGACGGCCTTCCTGGTGCCCGAGGGCCTGGTCTGGCGGTTGCGCTGGTTCACGCCCAGGGTCGAGGTCGATCTGTGCGGCCATGCAACGCTCGCTTCCGCGCATGTCGTGTTCGAGAACATCCAGCAGCAGGCGCAGAAGGTCGAGTTCGAGACGCGCAGCGGGCGGCTGACCGTCTATCGCAACGGCCCCGTGCTGAGCATGGAATTCCCCGCGAACCCTCCGAAGGCGGCGCCGGTGCCGGAGGGCCTGGCGGACGCGCTGGGTGCAGCTCCCGAAGCGGTCCTGACGGCGCAATTCATATGGGTGGCGGTGTTCGGCGACGAGGCGGCGGTCCGTGCACTCGATCCCGATTTCCGGCGCCTTGCTGCCCTGAACGGCGGGATTACCGCGGCTACGGCCTCGGGCGATGAGGTCGATTTCGTATCGCGCTGCTTCGCGCCAGGCAAGGGGATCGACGAAGATCCGGTGACGGGCTCCGCGCATTGCGCGCTCGCGCCTTACTGGGCGGACCGCCTCGGCAAGACGGCTCTGACGGCCCGGCAGGTTTCCGAGCGCGGCGGACGGCTGGCCTGTACCCTGCAGGGGGACAGGGTCGTTATTTCCGGGCGTGCGACACCCTATCTCAGCGGAACGATAGAGCTGCCATGACACTGCCCGGAAAGACGGAAATCGAGGCGGCGGCCGAACTGGTTTACGGAGCCTTCCCGCCGACCCCGGAGCGGGTCTGGCCGCTACTGGCCGAGCGCGCTGGGGCGGAGGTGTGGGTCAAGCACGAGAACCACACGCCCATCGGCGCCTTCAAGATTCGCGGCGGTCTGGCCTACATGGCCCAGTGCGAGGCCGACGGCATGGTGACCGCCACGCGCGGCAATCATGGCCAGTCCGTCGCCTATGCCGCCCGGCAGGCCGGCAAGCGGGTGACGGTGGTGGTGCCGGAGGGCAACAGCCGGGAGAAGAATGCCGCCATGCAGGCTTTCGGCGCCGACCTCGTGGTGCATGGCAGCGATTTCCAGGATGCCTTCGAGCATGCCCGCGCGCTTGCCGAAGGCGAGGGGCTGCATTTCCTGCCGTCCTTTCACCCGGCGCTGGTCGCCGGGGTGGCGACCTACAGCCACGAGCTGCTGCGGGCCGCGCCGCATCTGGACACGATCTATGTGCCCATAGGGCTCGGCTCAGGCATTTGCGGCGCGATTGCCGCGCGCGAGGCGCTGGGGCTCAAGACGGAAATCGTCGGCGTCGTCTCGCGCGAGGCGCCCTGCTACGCGGTGAGCTTCGAGGCGGGCCGGGCGGTTTCCACCAACAGCGCCGACACCATGGCCGACGGCATGGCCTGCCGCACGCCCGACGAGTCTGCGCTCGCCATCGTTCTGGAGCACGCGGCGCGCATCGTCACCGTGGATGACGGCGAGATCGAGGCGGCCATGCGCCACTATTTCACCGATACCCACAATGTGATCGAGGGCGCAGGCGCGGCGCCGCTGGCGGCGCTGCTGAAGGAAGGCGACCGGATGGCGGGCAGGGCGGTCGGCCTGGTGGCGAGCGGCGGCAATATCGATATCGAGGTCTATCGCCGGGTGCTGGCCGGCGGATGAGCCGGGGCGCGGGGGAGGACAGGAAGAGGATGAAGGCGGCAATAAGCGTCGGCGGCTACGACCGGAGCGGCGGCGTGGAGCTCACGGAGTTCGTGCAGGAGGCCGAGCGGCTGGGCGTGGACACCGCCTGGTCCGCCGAGGCGTGGGGCGCGGACGCCGCGACCTCGCTCGCCTTCCTCGCCGGCCGGACAGAGCGCATCCGTCTCGGCACCGGCATCATGCAGATCAGCGCCCGCGCGCCCTCCATGACCGCGATGACGGCGCTCTCGCTGCACCATCTCTCCGGCGGGCGCTTCTCGCTCGGGCTTGGCGTCAGCGGCCCGCAGGTGGTGGAGGGGCTGCACGGCGCGGCCTATGCCCGCCCGCTCTCGCGGCTCAGGGAGACGGTCGCCATCATGCGCATGGCGTTCGCAGGCGAGAAGCTGCAGTTCGAGGGTTCCGAATACCGCCTGCCGCGGCCGGGCGGCGAGGGCAAGGCGATCCGGCTGGACTTTCCGCCGGCGGACATCCCGATCTACCTGGCGACGCTCGGGCCGCGCGCGCTCGAATATACCGGCGAGGCGGCCGACGGCTGGCTCGGCACTTCCTTTTCGCCCGACTATCCGGAGGCGCATCTCGACTATCTCCGCCGGGGCGCGGAACGGGCCGGGCGCACGCTCTCCGACCTCGACCTGGAGGCGGCCTGCACCGTCGCCATCGACGAGGATGTGGAGCGGCTGATCGAGGAACGCCGGCCGGGCGTCGCCTTCCAGATGGGCGCCATGGGGTCCGCGCGGACCAATTTCTACAATGACGCCTTCCGGCGCGCCGGCTTCGAGGACGATGCGCGGGCGATCCAGCGGCTCTGGATCGAGGGCAAGCGCGAGGAGGCCGCGAAGCGCGTGCCGGACGAGATGATTACCGCCTTCGGCGCGGTCGGCACGCCGGAGATGGTGCGCGCCCGCTTCAAGACCTACCGCGATTGCGGCATTGACGGTCTCAACCTGCGCTTCGATGCGCGCCTCGACCGGCGCGCCCGGCTCGCGCAACTGGAACAGGCCATGGACCTGCTGCCATGACCGCGCTCGTCCTGCTGCGCCACGGCCAGAGCGAATGGAACCGCGAGGACCGGTTCACCGGCTGGGTGGATGTGGACCTGACCGAGGCCGGCGTGGCGGAGGCCGAGCGCGCCGGCGATGCGCTCCGCGCGGGCGGCTTCGACTTCGATGTCTGTTACACCTCGGTGCTGAAGCGCGCGGTGCGCACGCTCTGGATCGCGCTCGACCGCATGGACCGGATGTGGCTGCCGGTGATCCGCGACTGGCGGCTGAACGAACGCCATTACGGCGGGCTCACCGGCCTTAACAAGCAGGAGACGCGCGAGCGCCACGGCGAGGAGCAGGTTCATATCTGGCGCCGCAGCTTCGACACGCCGCCGCCGGCGCTGGGCCGCGACGATCCGCGCTGGCGGGAGCAGGCGGCGGACCGGCGGTATGCGGATGTGCCGGGCGGGGTGCCCACCTACGAGACGCTGAAGCTGACCATCGAACGGGTCCGGCCCTATTGGGACGCCGAGATCGCGCCCAGGGTCGCGCGCGGCGAGCGGGTGCTGATCTCCGCGCACGGCAACTCGCTGCGCGCGCTCATCAAGCATCTGGAAGGTATTTCCGACGAGGATATTCCTTCCTTCGAAATCGCGACCGGGCGTCCGCGAGTCTATGAACTCGGGGACGACCTGAAACCCCTCAAAGTTTACGACCTGGATTGAGATGAAGCTCGGCCGCCGCCCGGCCGCTCACAGGCATCATCGGCGTTCCCGGACGCAGCGGCGCCCGCGCGCTCACCTATGAGGCCGTGGCGCCGGCGATCGAGCGCGCCTTCGGCTACAGTCGGCTGGAGGCGGTCGCGCTCGCCATCAACAGTCCGGGGGGCAGCGCCGTCCAGTCCGCGCGGATCGCGGACCGTATTCGCACGCTCGGCGAGGAGAAGGGCGTGCCGGTGCTGAGCTTCGTGGACGATGTCGGGGCGTCGGGCGGCTACTGGCTCGCCTGCACCGGCTCGGAGATTTTCGTGCACGAGGCGTCCATCCTCGGCTCCATCGGCGTCATCTTCGCCGGCTTCGGCTTCGACGGGGCGCTGGAGCGTCTCGGCGTCGAGCGCCGGGTGCACGCGCTGGGCGAGCGCAAGGGGATGCTGGACCCCTTCCGGCCCGAAAAGGCGGAAGACGTGGCAACCCTCCATGCCATGCAGGAAGACATCCACAATGTCTTCATCGAGTGGGTGCGCGAGCGCCGCGGCGTCCGGCTCCGGGAAGACGGCGACGAGCTGTTTTCCGGCAAGGTGTGGACGGGCCGGCAGGCGGTAGCGCTCGGCCTGGCCGACGGCGTGGGCGAGATGCGCCAGGTTATCCGCGAGCGGTTCGGCAGGAAGGTCCGGATGCGGGTCGCGCTCCGCCGGCGCCGGCGGTTCCCGCTGCTGCCCGCGCTGCCGGGCCTGGCCGATGCGCTGGAGGAGCGGTTGCTTTGGGCGCGCTATGGCCTATGAAGGGGGCAGCGAAGGGAGGACCCGCCCATGCTCTGGAAATTGCTGCTTCTCGCCGCCGTCATCTTCATGGTGTTTGTCGGCTGGAAGCGGATCGAGGGCATGGCCCGCAAGGCCAACAAGCTCTTGAACAAGGCGCGGGACGAGCAGGACGGCGAGCCCATCGACCTGGAACGCGACCCGGACAGCGGGTCCTACCGGAGGCGGGACCGGGACTGATGCGGAAGGCCGTTGTTGCAAGGCGGCGCGGCCGGGCTGCTGCCGCCCCATGAAGAGCGCGCCGAGCTTCCAGGAGCTGATCCTGGCCCTCCAGGGTTTCTGGGCGGGGCAGGGTTGCGCCGTGCTGCAGCCTTACGACATGCAGGTGGGCGCCGGCACCTTCCACCCGGCGACGACGCTCCGCTCGCTCGGGCCGGAGCCGTGGCGGACCGCCTATGTGCAGCCCTCGCGCCGACCGACCGACGGGCGCTACGGCGAGAATCCCAACCGCCTCCAGCACTATTACCAGTTCCAGGTGCTGCTGAAGCCGAGCCCGCCGGACATACTGGACCTCTATTTCGCCTCGCTCGCGGCAATCGGCATCGATGCGCGCGAGCACGACCTGCGCCTCGTCGAGGACGACTGGGAGAGCCCGACGCTCGGCGCCTGGGGCCTCGGCTGGGAGGTCTGGTGCGATGGCATGGAGGTGAGCCAGTTCACCTATTTCCAGCAGGTCGGCGGCTATGACTGCAATCCGGTTTCGGGCGAAATCACCTACGGGCTGGAACGCCTCGCCATGTATGTGCAGGGGGTCGAGAACGTGTACGACCTCGATTTCAACGGCGCGGGCCTTTCCTACGGCGATGTCTTCCTCCAGGCCGAGCGCGAGTTCTCCGCATACAATTTCGAGCATGCGGACACTGAAGCGCTGTTCCGCCACTTCGCCGATGCCGAGCGCGAATGCGCGGCGCTCGTCGAGGCCGGGCTGGCATTGCCGGCTTACGACCAGTGCATCCTGGCCAGCCACGCTTTCAACATGCTGGACGCGCGCGGCGTCGTGAGCGTGACGGAGCGGGCGGCCTATATCGGGCGCGTGAGGGCGCTTGCCCGCGCGTCCGCCGGGGCCTGGCTCCGGTCGCGCGGCTATCTGGATGCACCGGCGGCATGAGCGAACTGCTCGTCGAACTGTTGTCGGAGGAGATCCCGGCCCGGATGCAGGACCGGGCGCGGCGCGATTTTGAGCGCCTTGTGCTGGAGAGCCTGAAGGAAGCCGACCTCTCGCATGGGCCCTCGCGGGCTTTCGCCACGCCGCGCCGGATCGCGCTCGTCGTTGCGGACCTGCCGGAACGCCAGCCCGACAGGGTGGAGGAGCGCAAGGGACCGCGCGTCGGCGCGCCTGCCCGGGCCATCGAGGGGTTCCTGAAAGCCGCAGGTCTCGCGAGCCTGGATGAGTGTGAGCGTCGGCAGCAGGGCAAGGCCGAGTTCTGGTTCGCGGTGCGCAGCGTGCCCGGACGGCCGGCGCGCGAGGTGCTGGCGGAAATCGTGGCGGACGCGGTGGGCCGGCTCGCCTGGCCCAAATCGATGCGCTGGGGCGATGCGCCGATGCGCTATGTGCGGCCGCTGCGGAATGTGCTGGCCCTCTTCGGCGGCGAGGCGCTGCCCGGCGGCGTCGAAATCGGCGGCACGGAAGAGCGGCTCGACTTCTCGGACCGCACAGAGGGCCACCGCTTCATGGCGCCGGCGGCGTTTTCCGTCACCGGGTTTGCCGATTACGAGGAGAAGCTCCGCGCGGCCTTTGTCCTGATCGATGCAGAAGAGCGCGTGCAGCGTATCCGGGAGGGGGCTTTGGAGGGCGCACGCCTCTCCGAACGCCTGCTGGCTGAGAATGCGGGGCTCACAGAATGGCCGGTGCCGGGCGTCGGCGATTTCGACCCGGCCTTCCTCGAATTGCCGCCCGAAGTGCTGGTGACAAGCATGGAGACGCACCAGCGCTATTTTCCCGTGGACGATGAGGCCGGCGGCCTGGCGCCGCGCTTCGTGTTCGTTGCCAATATCGAGGCTGGGGACGGCAATGCGGCGGTGCGGGCCGGCAATGAGCGCGTGCTGCGCGCGCGGCTCGCGGACGCCAAATTCTTCTGGGACCAGGACCGGACGCGCCGGCTCGAAGACCGCGTGGCGATGCTCGATGCGGTGGTGTTCCACGCGAAGCTCGGCAGCGTCGGAGACAAGGTCCGGCGGTTGGAACGCCTGGTGGACCGACTCGCCGAATTCGTGCCCGGCGCCGACTCCGCGCGCTGCCGGCAGGCGGTCGGTCTGGCCAAGGCCGACCTCGTGACCGGCATGGTGGGCGAGTTCCCGGAGTTACAGGGCCTGATGGGCCGCTACTACGCCCTCGGCGAGGGACTGGACCCGGAGGTGGCCGGTGCGCTGGCGGAACACTACAGGCCGCAGGGACCGGGCGACGAGGCGCCGGTTGCGCCGGTCTCAATCGTTGCGGCGCTCGCCGACAAATTCGACACGCTGGCCGGGTTCTTCTCCATCGACGAGCGCCCGACGGGCTCGCGCGACCCGTTCGCGCTGAGGCGGGCGGCACTCGGCATCGTGCGGATCGTGCTGGAGAACGCCCTGCGCCTTCCGCTGCGGGAGGCAATTGCTTCGGCGCTGGAAGGCTACGGCACCGAGGAAGGCGG
>MPNF01000155.1 GCA_002238885.1 Alphaproteobacteria bacterium bin95
TGGAGATCGGCACGCTCTCGCTCGCCGACACGATGGGCTGGGCGCAGCCGGCCTCGATCAAGGCGGTCGTGGGCGCGGTGCGCGAAGAGTGGCCGGACCAGGAAATCGCGCTGCATCTGCACGACACACGCGGCATGGGCGTCGCCAACGCCTATGCCGGCCTGGAGATGGGGGTGACGAAGTTCGACAGCTCCGTCGCCGGGCTCGGCGGCTGCCCCTTCGCTGCGCACAAGGGTGCGGCCGGCAATGTCTGCACCGAGGATCTCGTGTTCCTCTGCGAGGAGATGGGCATCGATACGGGCGTGGAACTGGATGCGCTGATCGAGTGCGCGCGGCTTGCCGAGGACATTGTCGGCCACCCGCTGCCCGGCTCCGTCATGCACGGCGGCTCCCTCTCCCGCTTCCGCGACGCGCGCGCCTGAGGGCGGGCCGGCCGGGGCCGGCCCACGGGGGCGGGATTTCCGTCGGGACTGAAGACGCTTCTCGGGACATGGGCATGCAGCCCGACCGGGCCCGCACCCACATGGCCGGCGACAGCAACGGGAAGATCGGTTCAAGGGGATTCCGGCGACCTCAGAAACAACCGGAATACACCTTGAGGTAGCCGTCGGACTGTCCGAGAAGACGGAGCCGCGTCACCCGGGGCGGCGCTACGGGCCCTGTCGCATCCGCGCTCGGCTGCAACGCGAGGGGCGACGACGCGGATATACAGCGTTGCCATGTTGAACTACTTTACTGTTGACCGGCAATCTTGCATCGGAAGGAACCGACGATGAAAAAACTCGTATATGCAAGCGTCGCGTTAGCTGCAGGCCTCGCTGTCGCAAGCGCCGAGGCGGACGTCAGCCTCGTCTACAACAACTCGTTCGCCAAGACCGACACCCAGACGGGCGTCATCGCGGATATCTGGATCGACCGCATCCAGCAGGCGACGCAGGGCCGGGTCAAGCTCAGGCACGTCTCGGGCGGGGCACTGCTGAAGGCAGAGGGTACGCTTGAGGGCGTGCGCAAGGGTGTCGCCGACGCCGGCGCCGTGACCATCGTCTATCACATCGGCGAACTTCCGATGTCGGCTGCGCTCGCCGGCTCATTCGACGTCGAATACGGCAACAAGCTCGACCTCATGGGCATCAGCGCCGTCACCAACAAGCTCTATCGGGAGTTCCCCGAATTCCAGAAGGAGTACGCAGATCTCGGTGTGAAGCCGTTGTTGTTCATCCCGGCGGGTCAATATTCGCTGATCGGCCGCACCAAGATTTCCTCCGTAATGGAGTTCAAGGACAAGAAGATCAGAGCCTTCGGCTCGAGCCTGCCGAAGTTCTTCGAGTCCTTGGGAGCGGTGCCCATGGCGATCTCGTTCGGCGAGCTCTACACTAGCCTGCAAACCGGAGTGATCGACTCGCTGATCACCAACCCGACGGCGATGGTGCCGAACAAGCTGCACGAGGTTTCGCAGTTCGCGCTTACCACAGGGCCCGGCCTGGGCACGTCGATGGCGGGTTGCACGGTGGCTTACACCATGAACCTGGATAGCTGGAACAAGATCCCGGAGGGAGACCGCAAGATCATCGAGCGCGTATCCGCCGGAATGATGCCGATCGCCGCGCACATCATGACCGAGGGCACGGCCCAGACCTATGTCGACTTGCGGAAGCACGGCCTCGAGGTGTTCCATCTTTCCATGGATGATGTGCAGCAGATCAAATCGGTGGCACCCGACTTCTTCAAACGCGAGGAGGACCGGCTGAACGAGCGCGGCCTGCCGGGGACGCAGCTCTATGCCCGCTACCGGGAGCTCGCCGAAGCCTACGCCTCCGGCGAATGGAAGCCGTGGAGTTTCTGAGCTGACGGAAGCGTTTCGACGCTGCCGGTGAGTGGCGCGGGGAGCTCCGGCAAGGCGGTATAGCGCGCGCGGCGTGAGCCCGGCGGCGGTTCCCCTCGACCCGGGCACGCACCGTGTCGACCGGGATTCATGGGAAGGCTGCAAGGAGAAGGCGTGGAGCGCAGGATTGAAGAAATCTGGGCCCGGGTGCTCAGGGTTTTCGCCGCGGTCAACGGTCTCGTCATCCTCTGGCTGGCGCTGATGATTACGGCCGATGTACTGGTCCGCTGGGTCACTGGGCGGCCGTTTGTGGGGGTCTTCGAAATCTCCCGCATTCTATTCGTGCCGGTCATCTTCACGGTCCTGGCACTGGTGCAATGGACCGACCGCCAGGTGCGCGTGGATGCGCTGGTGGGGCGCGCACGCGGCCGCGTCAAAGTGGGCGTGCGCGCCTTCGACCAGGTGCTTGCCGTCGGGTTTTTCCTGATTTTGCTCTGGACCGGCTCCGAGAACTGGCTGGAGGCGTTCCGGGGCAACTATGTCGGCATGGGAATGCTGGAAATTCCGCACGCCATACCGATGGGATTCCTGATTTTCGGGACCTTGCTGACTGTGGTGACGCTTGTGCTCCTGTTGGTCAAGAGCTTCCGTCAGTTGATCTCCGGCGTGGACACGGACGAGTCGGTGCTGCCCTATTCGCCGCCGATGGAAGAGACGTAGCCAGTCGTGGATCCGGTTGCACTTTCCCTCCTGGTCGCTGGTTTCGTCCTGGTACCGCTGATCCTGGCAGGGGTGCAGATCGGGATCACTCTCGGGATTACGGGCATGGTCGGCATCGTGGTGTTCACGGGCGGCAATATTACCGCCACGTTGAGCCAGCCGTTTATCCAGAGCCTCGATGTCGGCATGACCTATGCTTTCATCGTCATTCCGCTGTTCATTGCACTTGGCACCATTGCAGGCCAGTCAGGCATCACATCGGATCTGTTCACTGCCTTTTCGCGCTGGGTCGGCCACGTACCCGGCGGCATCGCGGTCGCCACCATCGGCACCTCGGCCGGCCTCGCTTCGGTCACCGGATCCAGTCTTGGCGCCTCCGCCGCCATGGCCAAGCTGGCCATGCCAGAACTCCGCCGGTTCCGCTACCAGGACCGGCTTTCGGCCGGCGCGGTGTCCATGGGCGGGACGATCGCGGCGATGATCCCGCCTTCGATCACGATGGTGCTCTACGGCATCTTCTCCGAGACCTCGATCGGCAAGATGCTGATCGCCGGTGTGCTGCCGGGTCTCATGACATGCGCCCTTTATGCCTTAAAGATCTCGGTCCGTTGCAAACTGAACCCGAAACTCGGACCGCCGGGGCCGCGTTTCTCCTGGCGCGAACGGCTGCAAACATTGCCGCCTGTCCTGCCCTTCTTTCTGATCGTGTTCGCCATCATTGGCGGCATCCTGTTCGGTGTTTGGACGCCAGTGGAGTCGGCCGCGGGCGGGGTAGTCATGGTACTCCTGCTGGCGATCTGGCGCCGGCGAATGACCTGGCGCAAGCTGTTCTTCGCGCTTGCCGATGCCGCCATCATCTGCGCCTCGATCCAGATCATCGTGGTGGGCTCGCTGATCTTCTCGAATTTTCTTGTGCTTTCCGGCTTCTCCGAACTGGCGACGAACGAGATCATAGCGCTCGATCTGCCACCCGTTTGGATGTTTTGCGCGTTGGTGGTCGTCTACCTCATCATCGGCACCATGATGGAGGTGGCGAGCACTTTGGCGCTTACCATCCCGCTCGTTATGCCGATCGTGGCCGCGATGGGCTGGGATCCGGTCTGGTTCGGCGTGATCCTCGTCTCGATCATGGAGATTTCCGCCGTGACGCCGCCGGTGGGCCTCAGCCTCTACGTCGTGAAAGCGACCGTGCCGGAACTAACCCTCACCGACATCTGCATGGGCGCACTGCCCTTCTGGCTCGTCAACCTGGCCGCCATTTTCATCCTCTACCTGTTTCCCCAGATCGCCCTGGTATTGCCGGGTATGATGTGATGTGAAGAAAAATGCTCAATCCGGCCCTTGTCGCCGTCCCTTATGCGCCTCGCCCGGCTCCGTCATGCACGGCGGCTCCCTCTCCCGCTTCCGCGAAACCCGCGCCTGAGGGACCGCCCTCGCGGGCCTGCGCGGCACGAGCTAAAATGGGCCCGGACTTCGAAGGCGGTTCGCCTGCACCGGGGAGACAGGGAATGACGGCCTTTTCCTTCGCGCTTGAGGACTATGCGGACTTCGTGCGCGACAACCCGGAGGATTTCGACGGCATCTACCGCAAGATCGTCCACGAGGTCCCGAGATTCCTCATGGCCGTCGAACCGGAGCGGCGGGCAGCAGTCCTCGAAGCGGCGCCGTCGCTGACCGGGACGCGCTGGGATGCGCTGCTCGCCGGCCTTGCGGAGCATCTGGCGGGGCTCCACGGGCTGGAGGTGCCGGCCTGGTGCGACGAGCCCGGGCGGTTCGTCGATCCGCCCTGGGTCGTGATCGAGGCCGTCGGCAGCCGCTCCGTGGTGCGCGCGCCGGGAGCCTTCCTGCGCCACGGCGCCCTCCCGGACCCGATGGACCTCGACGCGCGCGGCGGCGAGCCGGAGCCCTGGTAGGCGCCCATGCCGGAGTTCGGACGGGCCGGGATATACGACGCTCTGGACGAATTGTGGGAAGCGCTCGCGCGCGACCGGCGCCGGGCCCACATCCACATGGTGGGCGGCAGCGCCATGATAATGCTCTACGGCCGCCGCTCGCTGACCGGCGATATCGACGTCGCGATCGCGGACGGGCACGGGCCGGTCCTCGACGCCGTCCGCAGGATCGCTGCGCGCCGGGGCTGGCCGTCGACATGGCTGAACAAACAGGCGGCGATGTGCCGCCCGCAGGCCCCCGACCCCGCGCCGCAGCCGCTTTATTCCTCGCCCTCCCTCGTCGTCATGGGGGCGTCGCCCGAATACATGCTGGCGATGAAGCTCCAGGCCGCCCGGGGAGGAGATGCGGACGATCTCCGGCTGCTGCTGGGACAGTGCGGCGTCCACGCTGCCGAAGACGCCTTGGCCATCCATGACAAGCTGTTCCCGGACAGGCCCGCAGGCGACCGCCAGCGGCGGTTTCTCGCCATGGTGCTTGCCGGCGGGAGGGCGAACCCGAAGAACGATTGACCTTCGCGGAGCCGCGGCAGACGACCCGTGCCGGAGCGCTGACGGGCCGGCTGACGAATTGGGGCCGACGAATTGGTCCCCCCCGTCGCCCGCAAGGCGCTATCCTCGCCAACCCAATACCTGCCCTATCACCGGAGGAACCAGCTCCATGACTGCGCCCATCGACGCCCACAAGGTCCTGATGACCGGCGAGAACTCCTTCATCCGCATGAGCCATGACGGCGGCGGGACCATGTCCGACCGCACCAGCCACTGGCGGGTGCTGTGGTGCCCGGCCGGGGCGGGGCATGCGCTGTTCATGCAGGGGGAGCTCACCGGCGGCGAGACCCGCATCTACAGCGACAACGTCTCCGTCGCCCGCTGGCTGCAGCGCACCATCGAAACGCTGCTGCATCCGCCCTTCGCCGACGAGTCCGTGCCGGTGCTGCCGGCGGTCTTTACCCGCGAGGGCGACCCGCGCGCGACCACGGTGGAGACGGTGGAGTCGGACGAGGACATCGTGCGCATGACCTGGTACGACGCGCTCGAGCCCTTCATCCTGAACGGCCCGCCCGGCACGGCCGGCCGGCCGATCGGCGTGCTCTCGACCTTCATTCCCCACGCCTCGGCCCAGCTTTCGCTCAACGGCCGCTTCGCCGCCGGCGCGCCCTGGCTCGAGAAGCGCGGCGACCACCAGTCGTCGAGCGCCGTGCTGGCCTGGTCGGAATCCTGGCTCCAGCCGCGCGACTGACCGACCGAAGCCCGGGGCCGCTCCCGGGGCTCCCCGCTACCCCACCGCGGTCCGGGTTCCGGTCTCGAATTCGATGGCGGCCAGGTCGTCGCCGGCGATGGCGCGCTCGAAGGCGGCGAGGCGCTTGTAGATCGACATCAGCTCCACGATCGTCGTCCAGCTGTTGACCAGGAACTGGAACGAGTTCTCCACCCGGCCGAAGGCGCGGACGATCTGCTGCATCACGCCGAGCGAGAACCCGGCCGAGATGATGGTCGGCCCGAGCGCCACATAGGGCAGCATCACGCCGGCCTGCAGGTAGCCGTAGCGCACGACGTTGAAATAGAGGTAGTTGAGGTAGAGGCGGAAATAGTTGCGCCGGACATCGGCGAACAGCTCGCCGAGGGTCGGCGGCTCGGCCCGGTCCTCCCGGTCCTCGCCCATGACGAGCTCCTTGCGGAAGGCGGCCTCGACGCGCTGGTTGCGGAACTCGAGCCCCGGCAGGCGGTAGCCGGCCAGCGCCAGGATGCCGGTGCCGAACACCGACCAGAAGAGCGCCACCCAGACCAGCGCCTGGCCGACTTCGCCGAAGACCGGGATTTCCTTGATGTGGACCGACAGCACCCAGAGGATCGGCAGGAAGGCGATCAGCGTCATCACCGCGTCGATGAGGCGGGTGCCGAGCGATTCCATGATGCCGGCGAAGCGCATGGCGTCTTCCTGCACCCGCTGCGAGGCGCCCTCGATATGCCGCACCTGCCCCCAGAGCCGGACATAGCGGTCGTTGATCGCGGTGCGCCAGCGGAAGACGAAATGGCTGGTGAAGAAGTGGTTGAGCACGGCCGTGGTGATGAACACCATGGCGATGGTGAGGAAGGTGGCGAGCTGCGCGTAATACTCCCCGGCCGTGACCGCGCCCGGCTCCGCCAGCGCCTTCTGGATGATGTCGTAGAAGGTCCTGAACCACTCGTTGATCATCACGTCGAGCTGCACCTGGAACCAGGTGACGAAGACGATCAGCGCCGAGCCCGCCACCGACCAGCGCGACCAGGGGTGCGGCCGGAACGCCATCCAGAACACGGCGAAGGCGGCATAGGCGAGGAAGGAATAGACATAGACCCAGACGGCCCTCTCGTCCGCGCCGACCA
>MPNF01000156.1 GCA_002238885.1 Alphaproteobacteria bacterium bin95
GCGCAAACACGCCGCCGACATACACCAGCAGGACGGTGGACCACCGCCCCGCTGCCGTCGATGCAGACAGGTCGCCATAGCCGACCGTCGTCATCGTGGTTGCCGTCAGCCAGGCGGCGTCGCCGAGACCCAGCCCCTCGAATGCCATCATGGCGAGCGTATGGCTCGCCGTTATGGCGACCAGATATATGCCCAGCACCGCCAACCCCCGTCGGGCGGCAGCGATGTCCGAGTTGGGCAGCCGCCTTGGCGGCTGTCGCCGGGAGCGAAGCAACAAGTCCAGCACGGGGTACATTTTTCCCCTCCGACTCGCCGGGGCCGGTCAGGCCGCCGTCATCCCCTCGAGAAACTCCGACTCGCTCCGGTGGCATTCGATAGCATGCCGGGCGCCGAGATGCCGGACGGGCGGCGTTTCTCGGTCGCAGGTCCCTGCGATGGCGATCGGGCAGCGGTCGAAGAACGGGCAGCCCACATCGGTCATCGTGACCACGCGGTCGATGCCCGCCTGCGCCGCCCCTCGCCCCCGCCGCGCCCCGGCCCCCCGTCGTCTCCTCCAGCCAGCCGATGCGAAGCTCCGGAACCGACGCGATCAACAGCCGGGTATAGGGATGATACGGGGGTGAGAGCACCCGGTCCGTCGGCCCCTGCTCGACCACCCGCCCGGCATAGAGCACGACGATGTCGTCGGCGAAGGACGCGACGGTGGACAGGTCGTGGCTGATGAAGACGAAAGAGACGCCGCTCTGCCGCCGCAGCCGCTTGAGGAGTTCGATGACATTGGCGCCGACGATGGTGTCGAGCGCGGAAATCACCTCGTCGCAGAGCAGCACCTCCGGCGATGCCGCGAGCGCGCGCGCCAGGTTGACGCGCTGCTTCTGGCCGCCTGAAAGCTCTTCCGGATACCGCCCGGCAAACTCGGACGGCAACTCCACCATTTGCAGAAGTTCGGCGACGCGCTGTCGCTTTTCCTTCCCCCTCAGGCCGAAATAGAACTCGAGCGGGCGCCCGAGAATGCCGCCGATCCTCTGGCGCGGATTGAGGGCGACATCCGCCATCTGGAACACGAATTGCACTTTCTGGAGCTCGCTGCGCGCCCGCTGCTGGAGACCGGGGCGGAGGGCCTGCCCATCCAGCAATATTTCCCCGTCGGTCGCCGGCAACAGGCCCGACATGACCCGCGCGAGCGTGGACTTGCCGCAACCCGACTCGCCGATGATCCCGATCGTGTGACCGCGCTGCACGCTCATGTTGACGTCGCGCAGCACCTTGACCGCCACCGAGCCGTCTAAGCGCCGGCCGTAGCCCGCGCTGATGTCCTTTACTTCGAGAGCGGGACTGTCCCGCAAGTGCTCGGCCAATGCCGCATCGCCCTGTCCGGCGGCGGGAGGCGGGCGCACCGCCGCCATCAGGCGCCGGGTATATTCATGGGCCGGCCGGTTGATGACCTGGTTGGCGTCCCCGTGCTCCAGGATGTCGCCCGCATACAGGACGACGATGCGGTCTGCGATCTGCGCGACAACCGACAGGTCGTGGGTGACATAGAGCGCCGCCGCCCCCTCCTGCCTTATCACCGACTTGAACGCCTTGAGTACCTCGATCTGGGTCGTGACGTCGAGGGCCGTGGTCGGCTCGTCCAGAATCAGCAGGTCCGGCTTGCCGCAAAGCGCCATGGCCGCCATCAGCCGCTGCAACTGCCCGCCCGATACCTGGTGGGGATAGCGTTTGCCGAGCCGGTCGGGGTCGGGCAGTTCGAGCGCCCGGTAGAGTTCCTCCGCCCGTTCCTCGGCCTCTTCGCGGCTCATCTGGCCGTGGAGGATAGGCGATTCCGTCACCTGTTCGCCGATGGTCAGCGCAGGATTGAAGGTCGCCGCCGCGCTCTGGGCGAGATAGGCGACGCGCTGGCCGCGCATGTCGCGTTTCTCGTCCGGCGGCATGGAGATCACGTCGCGCCCGTCCAGGCGGACCTCGCCGCCGGTGAACTCCAGGCCGGGCTTCGAGTAGCCCAGCGCCGAGAGGGCGATGGTGGTCTTTCCCGACCCCGACTCGCCGATCAGCGCGACCACTTCTCCGCGTTCGATGTCGAAGCTCACGCCCTTGACGATGGGCGCCAGGCTGCCGTCGTCCTTGCGCGCATCGATCGTCAGGCTGTCGATTTCAAGGAGCGCGGGCATCAGATCATCCTTTTCGCCAGCCGGCCCCCGGCATGGGCGGAAACATCGTCCACGATGAGGTTGATGGCGATTGTAAGGGTCGCGATCGCGAGCGCCGGCACCAGCGGCGCGACGGCGCCGTAGGGCAGCCCGGAGAGGTTCTCCCGGACCATGCTGCCCCAGTCCGACTGCGGCGGCTGCACGCCGAGACCGAGGAAGCTCAGGCTTGAAATGAAAAGGATGACATAGACGAAACGCAGTCCGAAATCGGTCGCCATCGGCATGGCGACATTGGGCAGGATCTCCCGGGTGATGATCCACCACAGGCCCTCGCCGCGCACCCGCGCCGCCTCGACGAAGTCGCTGACCTTCACGTCCAGCCCCAGCGACCGGGCTATCCGGAACACGGTGGCGGCGTATATGAGGCCGGTCAGCACGATCAGGATCGGGATGGTGCTGCCTATGGCGGCGATCATCACCAGCGCGAGCATGATGCTCGGGATCGCCAGGATGGCGTCGTTGAAGCGGCTCAGCGTGGAATCCATGACGGTCCCGCCGACCGCCGCCGCGATTCCGAGCGTGACCCCGACGAGATAGGCAAGCAGGGTCGATGCCAGAGAGATACCGATGGTCGTGCGTGCGCCGTATAGCGTCCGGGAGAGTATGTCGCGTCCGAGATAGTCGGTGCCGAGCCATGCGATCCCGCTCGGCGGCTGGTAGTCGGTCTCGGGATAGGGATTGTCGCTGCCCGGCACGATGAACAACGCCTCGTCCAGAATGTCCGCCTCGTGATAGGGCGAGATCGACGGACCGACGAACACGATCGCCATCCAGAAGGCGACGACGCAGACCCCGAGCTTGCCGCTCCAGGAAAGGCGCAGCCGCCGCCGGGGCGGCGCGTCCGGCAGTTCCTCGAACCTGACTTCGGTATCGGTCGTGTCGATTTTCTCGGCCATGAGCGATACCTCTATTTCGGATGCCGGAGTCTCGGGTTCGACAGGATCGAAACCATGTCCGCGATGAAGATCAGCAACACATAGGTGGCGCAGAAGATCATGGCGCAGGCCTGCACCAGCGGCAGGTCGCGCGTCTGCACGGCGTCGATCATCAGCTTCGCCAGCCCCGGATAGGCGAAGACGGTCTCGACGATGACAACGCCGCTCACGAGATAGGCGAGGTTGAGCGCGATGACATTCGCAATGGGGCCGATGGCGTTGAGCAGCGCATGGCGAAGTATGATGCGCCGGCGCGGCACCCCCTTGAGGATCGCCATCTCGATATAGGGGGAGCTCATCACGTTGAGCACCGTGGCCCGGGTCATGCGCATGATCTGCGAGGAGGCGACGATAATCAGGGTGAGCGCCGGCATCGCCAGAGCGCGCACCAGCTTCATGCCGGTTTCCTGCCCGCTGATATAGGCGGTGGCGGGCAACCAGCCGAGCTGGACGGCCACGATCAGGACCAGCATGGTCGCGACGAGGAACTCCGGCACCGAGATGAGCCCGAGCGTCGTGAAGGTGACGGCGCGGTCGAGCTTTGTGCCGGGATACATCGCGGCCAGCAGGCCCACCGTCACCGCGAACGGGACAGCGACCACCGCAACGGCGGTGGCCAGCCTGAGCGTGTTGACCAGGCGCGGCATCAGCATGTCGGAAATCGGGGTGCCGATGGTTCCCGCGCCGGCGCCGGCCTTCGAGAAACCGAGGTCCCCGGTCAGCAGGTCGCTCAGCCAGATGAAGTACCGGACATGCGCCGGCTCATCGAGGCCGAGCTTGGCGCGCAGGGCTGCCAGGGATTCCGGCGTCGCCATCTGGCCGAGGATGATGTTGGCGACATCGCCCGGCAGGATGCTGGTGCCGATGAAGATCAGCACCGACACGACGAACAGCGTCGCCACGCCGAGGGCCGTCCGGCGCAATATCGCGTTCAGCAGTACCATTTTCCGGACGATCCCGAGCGGGTCGCCATGCGTCGGCCGGACGGAGGCGGTCGATGAGAAAGGCCCGCGCGGCCGAAACCGCGCGGGCCCGTTTCATCCGGCCGACGGCACGGACGGACTCACGCGTCCATCCAGGCGAACTCGACCCACTCATAGGCGCCGAGCGCGCCCAACGGCACATTCGGGATGCCCTGGATCTTGTTGCTGGCGCCGTCCACCTCGTTCACATGGCAGGGGATCACCATGCCACTGCCATTGTGGATGAGGGTCTGCATTTCGCAGAGCATGCCGTGGCGCTTGGCTTCGTCGGTCTCGGCGAGCTGAGCCGTCAGCAGCTCGCCCATCCGCTCATTGTTCCAGAAGGTGTCGTTCCAGGCGGCGCCGGGCGCAAACTGGATGGCCATTTGCGCGTTCGCGGTCGGGCGCATGTTCCAGGAGACCACGTTCATCGGCTCCTTCATCCACACCGCGCCCCAGTAGCCGTCCGTCGGCACCTTCTTGATCCTGAGGTCGAAACCGATCTTCTTGAGATTGGCCTGCATCAGGAGGCAGATTTCCTCGATACCGAGGCGCACCGGCGCGACATAGAGCTCGGCGGAGGTGACGCCTGACTTCTCGAGGTGGAACTTCGCCTTGTCCGGGTCGAACGCGCGCTGCTCCAGCTCGGCGCAATGGTCCGGACCGAAGGCCGGTCCGACCGGGTGGTCGTTGCCGACCGTGCCGTGGCCCTTGAGGATCGAACGCACGATGCGGTCGCGATCCTGAATGTATTGCATGGCCTTGACGAAGTCGTCGTTCTGGCCGGGTGCGGTGTTCTTCAGGATGCAGATGCCCGTATAGGCGCTCGTCGGCGTCGAGATGACCCGCACGCCGTCGGCTTCCTCGACCCGCGAGATGCTCTTGGAGTCCACTTGGGCGATGAGCTCCACATCGCCGGCGATCAGCGCGTTGGCCCGCGACAGCGGGTCGGTGATGGCGGTGATCTCGAGAGCCTCGAAATTCGCGCCGTCTCTCCAGTAGTTGGGATTGCGCACATGCGTGGACCGCACGCCGGCCTCGAAGGACTCGAGGATGAACGGACCGGTGCCGTTGCCCTTCTTGAAGTCCTCGGTGCCCATTTTGGCGATTTTCGCCTGCTTCTCGGTAAGCTTGGCGGGAAGGTCGGAATCGGGCGTTTTCAGGATGGCCTTGACGGTCTGCCCGTCCACCTTCTTCCACTCCTGCACCGACTGGAAAAGGGCCTTGGCCACCGAGGGCGTGGCCTCGCCGAGATGGCGGTTCATGCTCCAGACCACATCTTCGGCGGTCAGCGGCGAGCCATCGTGGAATTCCACCCCCTTGCGGATCTTGAAGGTGTATTCGGTGGCGTCGGCGTTGGCCGACCATTCCTCGGCCAGTTCGGGCGCGAGCGCCATGTTCTCGCGCATCTGGACGAGGCCGTTATAGGTCGCCCTGCCGCGCGTGTAGTCGATGCCCGACGTGAAGACGATCGGGTCCATCTGGTCGTCGGGGCCGTGAAGGTTGTTGGCGTAGCGCACCGTTCCGCCCTTGCTCGGCGTCGCCGCGAGCGCGCTGGACGAGTGCAGGAAGCCTGTGGCGGCGGCAGTGCTGACGCCAAGCGCGCCCATGGCCGCGAGGAAATCGCGCCGGTCCATCCGGCCGTCACGAACCATCTGCTGGAACTTCTTGATGTCCTTCATTCTTGTGTCCTCCCTGTTGTCCACCCTGTCGCGTTTTGGGCAATGCGGTCCGATACAGAAACTCCCACCATGCCAGACGAGCAAATTGTCGATCTTTCCGCAGCGGCATTCGGCGAATTCCGCTACGGCGCGGCGCAGGAGCATCGATAGTCGTGACAGCTCCGAACCTGCCGCCGCTGTGTCTCAGCCCCGCGGGTCGCCGGGCTACTGGCCCGGCCGTTATGCCGGTAACGGGTCGCGGCGTCAAATCGACAGCCTGTTTCGGGGCCCCTGGCCAGGGCGGAAAGCAGGCCGGAAAGCTGGCGCGAGCGGGGCTTCTGCCACAGTTCTGTCGCCTGCGGCCGAGGCGGCGGGCGCGGGCTTTCTCGATGCTCGCGAATGCAGGCGCGGCAATCTATGCTGGCCGCCGGAGACATTGGGGAGCCGCATAGATGGGCGTTTTGGAAGGCAAGGTTGTGCTGGTGACGGGGGCGGGCCGGGGCATCGGGCGCGAGATCGCGGTGCTGGCGGCGCGCGAGGGCGCGCAGGTGGTCGTGAACGATCTCGGCGGCGATGTGGGCGGCACGGGGGTGGATGCGAGCCCGGCGCAGGAAACCGTCGCCATGATTGAGGGCGCGGGCGGCGAGGCGGTCGTCAACGGCGACAGCGTTGCCGACTACGAGGCGGCGGGCCGGATGGTAGGCCTGGCGGTGGAGACCTTCGGGCGCATCGACGGGGTGGTGAATGTCGCCGGCATCCTGCGCGACGTGATCTTCCACAAGATGAGCGAGGCGGACTGGGATGCGGTGATCTCGGTCCATCTCAAGGGCTCGTTCAATGTGGCGCGCAATGCGGCGGACCATTTCCGGGCGCAGGAATCGGGCGCGATGGTGCATTTCACCTCGACCTCGGGGCTGGTCGGCAATTTCGGCCAGGCGAACTATGCCGCGGCGAAGATGGGGATCGTCGGGCTGTCGAAGTCGATCGCGCTCGACATGCAGCGTTTCAATGTGCGCTCCAAC
>MPNF01000157.1 GCA_002238885.1 Alphaproteobacteria bacterium bin95
GCAAGGCGCCCGATATCGGCGCACCAGAATGGCGTCACGCCCTTGAATACCGTGCTGGTCTTGACGTCCTTGAGCACGCCCGAGAGCACGAAGACGTTGAGGCCGACCGGCGGCGTTATCAGGCTGATTTCGGTGACCACGACGGCAACGATGCCAAACCAGACGAGAATTGCCTCCGGTCCCAGCCCCGCATAGCCGAGCCCCTGCACAACCGGAAAAAAGATCGGGATCGTCAGCAGCAGCATCGACAGGCTCTCGAAAACGCAGCCGAGCACGAGATAGATCGCGAGGATGATTGCGATCACCGCCAATGGCGGCAGGTCGTACCCCGTAACCAGCGAGAGCAGCCCGGCCGGCAGCCCGCCCCGGTTGACGAAGTTCGAGAAGATCAGCGCGCCGATCAGCACGGTGAACAGCATCGCCGTCGTGCGCGCGCTGTCGGTCAGCACTTCGAGCAGCGACCGCCAGCTGAGCGTGCCCCGGGCGAGCGCGATGATGAAGGCGCCGCCGGCCCCGATGCCGGCGGCCTCGGTCGGGGTGAACAGCCCGCCGTAAATGCCGCCCATCACCAGCACGAACAGCAGCAACGTGCCCCAGACGCCGCCGAGCGCGGCCAGGCGCCCCCGCCACGGAGTGCGTTCCGCCCTGGGTCCCTCCTCGGGGCGGCGCCAGACGACCCATTGCACGGCGCCGAGGTAGAACAGCACCCCGACGAGGCCGGGAATGAAGCCGGCGGCGAACAGTTCGCGGATGCTGGTCTCCGTCATCAACCCGTAGATCACCAGAATGATGCTGGGCGGGATCAGGATGCCGAGCGTGCCCCCGGCGGCGATCGAGGCTGAGGCAAGGCTGTCCGAATATCCGTAGCGGCGCATCGGCGGCATGGCCACCTTGGACATCGTCGCCGCCGTCGCGAGGCTGGAGCCGCAGATCGCCGAGAAGCCGCCGCAGGCGACGATTGTCGCCATCGACAGCCCGCCCCGCCGGTCGCCGAGAAACGCGTGGGAGGCGGCGTAGAGCTCACCGGAGAGGCCTGCCCGCGACACGAGATTGCCCATCAGGATGAACAGCGGCACCACCGACAGGCCGTAGGAAAGCGCCGTTTCGGAAACCAGCGTGCCGACCATCGAGAGCGACGGTTGCCATCCCGTCAGGTAACCGAAGCCGGCAAAGCCCACGAGGCCCATCGCGAATGCGATCGGCATCCTGAGGAACACCAGAACGAGAAGTGCGGCAAAGCCGATGAAAACGATGTCCATGTTTCCCGAACCGCTATCCGGTCAGGAGGTTCCGCGGTCGTCCGGCGCATCCTTCGCGGCGCCGGCCGTCGCAAGCGCCGTCCGCGCGTGGCGAACGGTGTTGACGACAAGCGCCGCCGCGCCGCCGCCGCTGAGCACGGCGATGAAATAGTTGATCGGCGCCAGCCTGATTTCGAGGAACTCGGTCGCGTCGCCGTAGTCGGCAGTCAGGTCGGCGATGATCCAGACCCGCCAGGCCACGAAGCCGAGCGCGACCGCCATGACCGCGTTCAGCACCGCCTGGCGCAGCGGGACCAGCCGTTCGGGGAACCAGAGATCGAGCAGGTCGACGGAGACATGCTCCTCGCGAAGGCACACCGAGGGAAGGATTGCGAACACGATGACACCGAGCATGAGCTGCGTCAGCTCGGTCGCGCCGTCGAGAGGGGTCCCGAAGAGTTCGCGCCCGATGACGTCAATGCAGGTCATCGCCATCAACGCAAACAGCACGAGCGCGGACGCCCCTTCCGGAAAGGCGATCAGCCGGTTACGGCTGCGCCGTTCCGAAGGGGGCGTTTCGTCAGGTCGATCCGTTTCGCTCACCGCGCCTTGTCATATTCGCGGGCGATCCGGCGGAGGTCCGCAAGCGCTGCCCCGGCGTCGTAGCCGCCCTCGCTCGCCCGCTCGACCCAGGCATCTTCCACCGGCTTCATGAGGGCGAGATATTCCTCCTTCATGGCCGGGCTCGCTTCCTGGACTGTGGTCCCCGCCTCCTTCGCCGCCGCCAGGCCGGCCTCGTCGGCGGCATCCCACTGGGTGCCGGCGAACTGCGACAGCTTGAGGCCCGAAACGCTCATCACCGCCTTCCGGTCGGCCTCCGACATCCCTTCCAGCGCGGCAGGGCTCATGATGAGCGCGAAGCTGCCGTAATAGAGCCCGCCCGGCATTATGGTCACATGCGGGACGACCTCTTTCAGGCGGAAGGATTTCTGGGTCTCTATCGGCATGAAGATGCCGTCTGCGACGCCGGATGACAGTGCCTCATAAACCTTGGGCGCAGGCAGCTTCACCGCGGTGACGCCGAGAGCCTTGCCGGCCAGGCTGCCGACGCCGCCCGGAACCCGGATCTTCAAGCCGTCGAGGTCCGAAAGCGCCGTCAGCGGCTTCTTCGTCTGGATGACCGCCGGACCGTGCGACATCAGCCCGATCAGCACGGTGCCGCGGTGTTCGTTCGCCTTGTGGAGGTATTTCTCATGCACCTTCCAGTAGGCGACGCTGGCGGCCTCGGCGCTGGTGCCGAGGTCCGGCATCTCGACGACCTGCGATGCCACATAGCGCGTGTTGTAGCCGTGGAAGATCCAGGCGGCGTCCGCAATGCCGTCGCGCACCAGCGCGAACTGGTTGAGCGGCGATGCGAGCTTGTACTCGATCTTGGTCGTTACCCGGCCCTCGGTCGCCTCGCTGACCCATTTCCCCCATGTCGGCCACACGACCGAGTTCATGGGGTGGGTCGGCGGGGCCCAGCTGGAAATCTTGAGGACCGTCTCGGCCCCCGACGGCGCCGCTGCCAGCGCCCCCGCGAGGCAGGCGATGAGCAAGGTCGCGATACGTTTCAGCATGGTGGCCTCCCTTTTCGTCGACCGCGAGCGTGTGGGACGAGGGCGCGCGCGGAATTCGACCGGCCAAATCTTATCCCGGATTTCCCGCGAAGGTCACTGTTTGCGTCGCATCCGGTCTGGCCGTTCTCAGTCCCAGGCGGCGAGCGGCGGCAGGGACATCAGGATGGCGTCGATATTGCCGCCGGTCATCAGGCCGAAGCGGGTGCCCCGGTCGTGGAGCAGGTTGAACTCGACATAGCGCCCGCGCCGGCGGAGCTGGTGCTGTCGGTCCTCCTCGGTCCAGGGGGCGCCCATCCGCATGCGCACGATCTCCGGATAGACCTCCAGCACTGCGCGCCCGACATCCTGCACGAAGGCGAAGTCCGCCTCCCGGTCGCCGCTGTCCAGATTGTCGAAGAAAATGCCGCCGAGCCCGCGCGGTTCGTTCCGGTGGGGCAGGTGGAAATACTCGTCGCACCATGCCTTGAAGCGCGGGTAGTAGGCGTCGTCGTGGCGGTTGCAGGCGTCTTCGAGGGCCCTGTGGAAGGCCTGCCCCTCGGCCGCGGCGTGTTCGGGGAACATGGGCGTGAGGTCCGCCCCGCCGCCGAACCAGGCTACGGTCGTCTCGATATGGCGGGTGTTCATGTGCATCGCGGGCACGAAGGGCGATGCCATGTGCGCAACCAGCGAGATGCCGGAGGCCCAGAAGCGCGGGTCCACCGCGGCGCCGGGCACCCGGTCCCGGAACTCTTCGGAGAAGGCACCGTGCACGGTCGAGACATTGACGCCGACCTTCTCGAACACCTCGCCCTTCATGACGGACATGACGCCGCCGCCGCCGCCCGGCCGCTCCCAGGCCCGGCGCTCGAATCGCGCACCGGCAGGCTCCAGCGCCTCGAAGGCGGCGCAGAACGAATCGCGCAACTCCTCGAACCAGACGCGCGAGCGCGCCCGGCGTGCCCCGGCTGCATCCGTCACCGCAGGCCTCCCGCCTCGAACAACCTGTCTCCAATCTGCGGCATAACCATCCGGAAAAGAACGATTAAGGACCGTGGCCGCAATTTACGCGGCATCGGGTCGCATAGCGACACGGGGGCCGCAAGACATACTCGAATGGGCTATGCGGCAGGCGCCCGGTGTCCGGAGGCGCGGAGGAGTTTTCCGTACATGGCGGCAACGGCGGACGGGGCGGGCGGCGACGGCGTCACGCGCCGCGATTTTCTCGAATATGCAGCGGGTGGCATGGGCGCAGTCGGGGCGGCTGCAGCCACATGGGCGCTCATCGACAACATGAACCCGGCGGCTGACACGCTCGCGCTCTCGACCACTGAGGTCGATCTGGAGCCCATCGAGCCCGGCCAATCGATCACCGTCGTCTGGCAGAAGAAGCCCGTCTTCGTGCGCCGGCGCACGGAGGCCGAAATCAGGGAAGCCGAAGAAACCCCGCTCGACAGCCTGCCCGATCCGATGGCCGATACCGAGAGGGTGCAGAAGGCCGAATGGCTGATCCTGGTGGGCATATGCACCCATCTCGGCTGTATCCCGCTGGGCCAGAAGGGCACGGACGAGAAGGGCGAATACGGCGGCTGGTTCTGCCCCTGCCACGGTTCGCACTACGACACCTCCGGGCGCATCCGCAAGGGACCGGCGCCCGAGAACCTCGCGGTTCCGCCATACCGCTTCCTCGACGACACCCGTATCCTGATCGGCTGAGTAGCGATGGCTGCGCCCAAATTCGACAATCCGATCGTCCGCTGGATCGACTACCGGCTGCCGGTCTTCACCTTCATGCATCACGAGATGCATGAGTATCCGACTCCGAAAAACCTCAACTACTGGTGGAATTTCGGCTCGCTCGCCGGCTTCATGCTGATCGTGCTGATCGTCACCGGCATCGTGCTGGCGATGAACTACACGCCGCATGTGGACCATGCGTTCGACAGCGTGGAGCGGATCCGCCGCGATGTGCCCTTCGGGTGGCTGGTGCAGTTCATCCACATGAACGGCGCGTCCTTCTTCTTCATCGTCGTCTATATCCATATCTTCCGCGGGATCTATTACGGCTCCTACAAGTCGCCGCGGGAGATTCTCTGGATCCTCGGCGTCGTCATCATGCTGCTGATGATGGCGACGGCCTTCATGGGCTATGTGCTGCCCTGGGGCCAGATGAGTTTCTGGGGCGCCACGGTCATCACCAACCTGTTCTCGGCGATCCCCCTGGTCGGCGAGCACATTGTGAGCTGGCTCTGGGGCGGTTTCGCGGTCGATAACCCGACGCTCAACCGGTTCTACTCGCTGCACTACCTCCTGCCCTTCGTGATCGTCGGCGTCGTGGTGCTGCATGTGGTGGCGCTGCACACCCACGGCTCCAACAACCCGCTCGGCATCGAGCTTCGCGGCAAGCAGGACAGCATCCCGTTCCATCCCTACTACACGGTCAAGGACTTCTTCGGCCTCGGGCTGTTCCTGACGATCTTCTGCCTGTTCGTGTTCTTCGCGCCGGACTATCTGGGCCATCCCGACAACTATGTGCCGGCGAACCCTCTGGTGACGCCGCCGCATATTGTGCCGGAATGGTATTTCCTGCCCTTCTACGCGATCTTGCGCGCCATTCCCGACAAGCTGCTCGGCGTCGTCGCCATGTTCGCGGCGATCGCCGTGCTGTTCATCCTGCCCTGGCTCGACCGTTCGCCGGTGCGCAGCGCCCGCTTCCGCCCGATCTACAAGCAGGTGTTCTGGCTGCTGGTGATCGACTGCCTGGTGCTCGGATATATCGGCGCCAAGCCGGCGGAAGGCTGGTACATCCATATCGGGCGCCTCGCCACGGTCTACTATTTCGCGCACTTCCTGGTCATCCTGCCCCTGCTCTCGGTGTTCGAGCGGCCGCGGCCGCTGCCGCTCAGTATCGGCGAGCCGGTGCTCGGCGGAGGAGGTCCATCGCCGCCGGGCGGCGGCAGCGCCGGCGCGATGGAGAGAGCGTGATGCGAAACAGGCTGATCGGCGCCGCGCTCGCCGCCGTCCGGGGCCTCGCCGTCCTGCCCGGCGCCGCCTCGGCAGCCGGGGATGGCCCGCAGCCGCCGGAGCGGGAGTGGAGCTTCAACGGCATATTCGGCACGTTCGACCGCGCCGCCCTCCAGCGCGGCTACCAGGTCTATCGCGAGGTCTGCGCCGCCTGCCATTCCATGCGGCTCCTGTATTACCGCAACCTCATGCAGATCGGCCTTTCCGAGGCTGCGGCGAAGGTCGAGGCGGCGAACGCGTTCATCGTGGACGGGCCGGACTCGGAAGGCGAGATGTTCGAGCGCCCCGGCAAGCTCTCGGACCGGTTCGTTTCGCCCTTCCCGAACGACAATGCCGCCAAGGCCGCGAACGGCGGCGCATTGCCGCCGGACCTCAGCCTGATGGCCAAGAACCAGGCGGGTGGGCCGGACTATATCGCCGCCGTGCTGACGGGCTATGCGGACCCGCCGGAAGGCATGGAGATGAGCGATACCCAGAGCTACAACATGTATTACTCCGGCCACCGGATTGCCATGCCGCCGCCGCTCAGCGACGATCTGGTCGAATATGCCGACGGCACGCCGGCCACGGTCGACCAGATGGCCGTGGACGTCTCGCATTTCCTCATGTTCGCGGCCGAACCGCAGCTTGAGGACCGGCATCGGCTGGGCGTCAAGGTCATCATCTTCCTGCTGGTGCTGACCGGCATACTCTACGCCCTGAAGCGGAAGGTCTGGAGCGCCGTGCATTGACCGCGGGCCCGGTCATCGGGATCGTCGGAGGCAGCGGCCTCTACGATATCGACGGGCTGGACGACAGGCGCTGGATCGCGGTCGAGACCCCCTGGGGCCGTCCCTCCGATGAAATCCTCCACGCCCGGCTGGGAGACGCCGAACTGCGCTTCCTGCCGCGCCACGGGCGGGGGCACCCGAT
>MPNF01000158.1 GCA_002238885.1 Alphaproteobacteria bacterium bin95
CTGCGTATCAAGCGCTTCTTCGGCACCTCGGAAAACGCCGTCAAGACCCAGCTCTGGATCGCCGTGTCCGTCTACGTCCTGGTTGCGATCATCCGAAAAAAGCTCGAACTCGATACCCAACTCTACAGAATGCTACAGGTCCTCTCCGTCATGCCCTTCGAAAAAATCCCCCTGAAACAAGCACTTGGCTCAACCGCACCTCGAAACCAAAATCCCGACCGCGATAACCAATTGAATCTGTTCGATAACTTCACCGGACACTAATGGGCATATAAGTAAAATTTCGCGAGAAAAGCTGCTATCGTCGGAGTTCAACAGGAGGTTTAGAAATGGCCATTAGAGTGCTTTTTGAAATGAAGGCGAAACCCGGCACCGGAGCCGATGTCGTATCGCACTTCCGGTCCATCCTGCCGGAAACCCGTTCCCAGGAGGGCTGCACAAGCGTCGAAGTGCTCCAGAACGGCGACGACGCTGACAATCTGGTGTTGTCGGCCGTTTGGGAAACGCGCGGGCACTATGAGAAATATCTGGCGTGGCGGCGGGAACGAGGCGACAGCGATCGGCTCTTCGAGGCCCTCACCGAACGTCCGGGAATCCGCTTTTTCGACGTGACCGACGCCTGATCGGCGACGCAGACGGGAGGACCTCTACCGCACGTCCTGCCAGACAACCGGCCAGAGGTCGCTGTCCAGCGGACCGCCCGACGGAATGTCCGGGTCGCGGAGCATGGGCTGTATGCCCGGACGCGGGTAGTACACGACGTCATCCCCTGCCCAGCGGGTGACATAAGCACGGCGCCGCCGGTTCGCGGTCGCGTTGCCAGGTGCGCCGTGCACGGTCAAGCCGTGATGCACCGTGCAGTCGCCGGGCTCCAGTTCGGGCTGGACGAATTCCAGATCGCCGCGCATCTCCTCGATGTCGGGGACCGGCGGCAGGTCCTCCTTGTAGCGGCCCTTGCCCAGGAAAGCCTCGGCCTTGTAGCGCGTGCCCCACCTGTGGGAGCCTCGGACATACTCGACGGCGCCGGAGGCCGCATCTACCGGGTCGAGCGCCAGCCAGAGCGTGCAGACCTGGTCCCCGTCGATGGGCCAGTAGGGCAGGTCGTGGTGCCAGCGGGTCATCTCCTGCGTTCCCGGCTCCTTGATGAGGAACTGGTCGAACACGATGTTGACCTTGCCGGCCCCCATGATGCGGGCGGCGATCCGCGCCGCCGGCGAGTTGAACACGATGTCCCGGAAGTCGTCATTGCGGGGCCAGAGGAATGTGTTGTTGAAGAAGCGGCCCGGGTCGCCGTCCTTCGCCAGCTCCTGTTTCATCTCGCCCGGCGTGCTCATGTCCGCCTCGGCGAGGTCGCGCACGCGCTCGACCCAGTCCCTGTCGAACAGGCCCTTGAGCAGGACGACCCCGTCCTCCCGGAAGGTGCGGATTTCCTCGTCGGTGACGTCGCGCAGGGGTTCGCGGTTCATCTCGGTTCCCTCCTCCGGGCAAGGGCCGAAGCCGATAGCCGTCAGTTATAGCCCGTCTCGGCCAAGTCCAGCAGCGGGTAGCCGCTGAAGACCGAGGGCTGGGAGGTCAGCCCGGCGCGGGCGACATAGTCCGGGCCGAGGTCCTGCCAGCCCGTGCAGCCCATCAGGCCGAGCGCAGTAACGACCTCATCCTCCATCAGCTCCAGCATGGTGACGACGCCCGCTTCCCCGTTTGCGGCGAGGGCGGCCGCCGAGAGCCGCCCGATGCCGACTGCATTTGCGCCGAGCGCCAGCGCCTTCACGACATCCGTGCCGCGCAGGATGCCGCCGTCAACCCAGACCTCGGCCTTGCCGTCAACCGCGATGACCGCTTCCGGCAGAATGTCCAGCGCGCCCCGCCCCGCATCGAGTTGCCGGCCGCCATGGTTCGAGACATAGACGACATCCACCCCGTGCTCGACGCAGAGCGCGGCATCCTCGCCCGTGCCGATGCCCTTGATAATGAGGGGGATGTCGTGGCGGTCCTTGAAGCGCTTCACGTTGTCCCAGTTGAAGGCGCCCTGGAACTCCATATTGCGGTTGTCGATGCGCCAGGGCTTGACGAAACGCTTGGCGATATCGCGCTCGCGCCGGCTGTAATGGGCGGTATCGACGGTGATGCAGAACGCAGTGTAGCCGGCGGCAATGGCGCGCCGCGCGATGTCGTCCACCCAGGCGTCGTCACCCCGGACATAGAGCTGATAGACCTTGGGATTGGGCGCCGCCCCGGCGGTCTCCTCCAGGCCCGGCTGGGAGACGGAACTCTGAATGTTCATGGTGCCGAAGGCGTGCGCCGCCCGCGCCGCCGCCGCACCGCCGTCGGGGTCGAAGCTCTGGAGCGAACCGATGGGTGCCAGCAGTACCGGCAGGCGGAGGTCCTGCCCGAGTACGCGCTGGCGCGCCGAGATGGCCGAGACATTGCGGAGCACGCGGTGCTTCAGAGCCAGCTTGTCCAGCGCCATCCGGTTGCGCCTGAGCGTCGCCTCGCTCTCGCTGCCGCCCGCCAGATAGTCCCAGTAATTGCTGTTCAGATTGTTGTGGGCGCGGTGGACGATCTCGTGAAGGCACAGGAACTCGCCTTCGGTCTGGCTAACCATGGAACCTGCTCTCGAAAAGGGGACGGGCGAGCATCCACCATTCGATTGCAGGGTCAAGCGAACGCGCCCGCTCGCGGCCCGCTGTATGCCGTGCTTTCCCTCCGCTATCCTGCGGCAAGCCGGACCCGGAACGAGAGGATATCCGAAGGATGAAAATGACCGCCGCCGTGCTGGTGCAATGCGGAGCATCGCGCCCGTTCGCCCATAGCAGGCCCGTGGAGATCATGGAGGTCGAACTGGACCCGCCGGGGCCGGGCGAGGTGCTGGTGAAGATCGGCGGGGCGGGGCTCTGCCATTCGGACCTCTCGCTGCTGAACGGCGACCGGCCCCGGCCGGTGCCGATGGTGCTGGGCCATGAGGGCTCTGGCATCTGCGTCGAGACGGGGCCCGGTGTCCACGACATCAAGCCGGATGACCATATCGTCTTCCAGTTCGGCTCTGCCTGCGGGCGCTGCCGGCGGTGTCTGGAAGGGCGCCCGCAGGTGTGCGAGACGGCGGCGCAGACCAAGGTGCTCGGGCAGCTCATGTCCGGCGAACGGCGCCTGAAGCTGAACGGCGAATATATCTCGCACCACACCGGCATTTCCTGCATGGCGGAATATGCGGTGGTGGACCGGGGAACCTGCGTCGTCGTGGACAAGCGGATCGACATCGAGGACGCCGCGCTGTTCGGCTGCGCGGTGATGACGGGCGCAGGCGCGGTCATCAACACGGCGAGAGTGCGCGCCGGCGACAGCGTGGCCATCGTCGGGCTGGGCGGCGTCGGGCTGAACGGGCTGCTGGGCGCGAAGCTTGCCGGCGCGGGCCAGATCATCGCCATCGATCTGGAAGACTCGAAACTGGGTCTGGCGCGGCAATTGGGCGCGACCCACACCGTCAACGCCCGCGACGCCGACCATATCGAGCAGATCCGCGACATCTCCAACGGCGGTGTCGATTTCGCGGTGGAGCTTGCGGGCACGATCAAGGCGATGGAAACGGCCTGGAAGAGCACGCGCTACGGCGGCGCGGTCGTCACCGCCGGCCTCTCGCCTGCCGTGGCCGATTTCAGCTTCAACCACGGCGAGTTGGTGGCCCAGGAGAAGTCGATCCTCGGCTCCTATATGGGAAGCTGCGTGCCGGTGCGGGACATTCCGCGCTTCATCGACCTCTACCTCCAGGGGCGGATGCCGGTGGACCGTCTGATCGACGGCAAGATCGGCTTTGACGAGATCAATGCGGGTTTCGACAAGCTGCAGGACGTCGCAACGGTGCGGCAGATACTCGCGCCGCACAGCGCATGATCGCAGGCTGGCAGGTCGCCTGGGCTGCTTCGCAGCACGGCGACCGCGAGGCCCTGGTCTTCGAAGACCGCCGTTTCACCTTCCGCGAGGCCAATGCGCGGGCCAACAGGCTCGCCAATGCCTTGCGGGCAGCGGGGATCGCCCCCGGCGAGCGGGTCGGCGTGCTGATGCGGAACTCGGTAGAGGCGGTCGACGCCAATTTCGGCCTGCTCAAGGGCGGCTTTGCGAGCGTGCCCCTGAACGACCGCCACACGCCCGCCGAACATGCCGACATCCTGAACGATGGCGAGGTCTCCGTGGTGCTGGCCGGACCGGGCTTCGAGGACGCGATTGCGGAAGCCGCTGCGGCGGCGCCCTCGGTCCGGCTTGTCGTCGGGGTCGGTTGGGGGGACATGGGCTACGAGGCGTTCACCGCCGCCGCCTCCGCTGACGAGCCGAATGTCGAGGTGGAGCCCTCGAACCTCATGCGGCTGACCTATACCTCGGGATCGACTGGCCGACCGAAGGGGGTCGTCGGTACATTCCGGCGCTTCGAGGCCCGGCTCGACAACTTCTTCGCATCGCTGGAATACGCGCTCGGCCGCGGCCACAGCATGTTGCACGTGGGCCCGTTGTCGCATGTGGCCGGCAACTATCTTCTGCCCTGCTTCATGCGCGGCGCGCGCGGGATCGTGCTGCCGCGTTTCGACACGGGAGCGGTGCTCGATGCCATAGAACGCTTCCGGATCGATCACGCGCTGCTGGTCCCGACCATGATCGTCCGGCTCGTCGATGCCATTGAGCCCGGCCGCCGCGACATCTCCAGCCTCAGTCGGATCAACTACGGCACCGCGCCGATCCCGGTTGAGACCCTGCGCCGGGGTATCGGCCTGCTGGGCCCGGTATTCCGTCAGCATTACGGCATGTCCGAGGCCAACAGCCCGCTGACCCTTCTCTATCCCGACGAGCATGTGCCCGACGGCAGCCCGGAAGAGACCGCGCGGCTCGCCTCCTGCGGCCGGCCGGTCGCCGGCCTGGACATTCGCGTGTTCGGGCCGGACGGGCACAGCCTGCCGCCCGGCGAGGTCGGCGAGATCGTCATCCGTTCGCGAGGGGCGGCGGAGGTGGAATACTGGCGGCGGCCGGACCTCACCGCCGAGGCGGTTCGCGACGGCTGGTTCCACACCGGCGACCTCGGGCGTTTCGACGAGGCGGGTTACCTGTTCATCGTCGGCCGCATCAAGGACATGATCATCACCGGCGGCTTCAATGTTTATGCCCGTGAGGTGGAGGACGTGCTTTACCGCCACCCGGCGGTGCTGGAGGCCGCCGTCTGCGGCGTGCAGGACCCGGAATGGGGCGAGATCGTGGCGGCCATGATCGCGCCGAAGCCCGGCCAGGACATCGGCGAGGCGGACGTTCGGGCGCATTGCAGCGGGGCGTTGGCCGGTTACAAGCGACCGCGCGTGCTCGTCTTCAGCGACGCGCTGCCGAAGACGGGAAGCGGCAAGATGGCCAAGCAGGCCATCCGCCCGCTGTTGCAGGCCGCCCATGGAGACCTTGCGGAGCAGGGTAAGACCGCCGGTGTGATGGCTCGCTATTGACTGCGGCATTTTGACGCGATTTGATGGCGCTGCCACAAATCGCAGGCATGGGGACTCCCCCATGCGACCGAAGCGGAAGGAGGGATCGATGAAAACCGTGTTGGTGCCGATGAACGAGGCCGGGGGAATCGCCTCTATGCTGGCCTGCGCGCGGATCGTGGCAGGGCGCTTCGGTTCCCATGTGGAGGGGTTCTACCAGCGCCGGTCGCTGCCGGACATCATGGCGGCCGGGGCGGCGGATGCGGCGTCGCCGGCATTGCTCGACGACCTTGAGCGCCGCGACAACGAGGCGTCGGCCCGAGCCCGCAATTTGTTTGAATCCTCGCTCGACGGCCACTCGCATCAGTGGCGGGAAGAGGTGGCGCGCCATCTCGACGTCTCCGAGCGGGCCCGCGCTTTCGACCTCACCGTGGTCGGCCGGCCGACCGGCGCCGGCGACTCTCCCTCGATGAGCACGCTGGAGGCGGTGCTGTTCGAGAGCGGACGTCCGATGCTGGTCGCCCCTCCCGACGCGCCGGAGGATTTCGGCGCGAATATCGTGATCCTCTGGAACGGCAGCACGGAGACCGCGCGCACGATCGCCATGGGCATGGCGCTGCTGAAGCGGGCAGAGCGCATTCAGGTGATAACCGTCGAGGGCGTGTTCGTGCCGGGGCCGAGCGCTGCGGACATGGCGGAAGGCCTTTCCCGGCATGGGCTGCCGGCCGAAGCAGCGGTGCGGCAACGGGGACGGCGCAGCGACGGCGAGGCCATGCTGGAGGAGGCCGCCGCGTTCGGAGCCGATCTGGTTTTCAAGGGCGGCTACACCAGCAGCCGCCTGCGCCAGATGATCCTGGGCGGCCCCACCAGCCACATCCTCGCGGAAAGCCGGCTCCCGGTCTTCATGGCGCACTGACAGGGTGGGGCGGGGAGACCTTTCTGCCGAAGCCGGGCCGCGCCGTCCGGCGCCGCGGGAGGCCGCGCATTTCGGTCCCGAAGGACTGCGCTTGGCCGCTGAACAAAATACGTAACAGACTGATTTACAGGGATAAATTTTTGTTGACACCTTGCGGCGGAAGGTCGCAGACTTTCCTTGCAAAGACGGGAATGCGGTGGGCGTTGCCGGCCAGGGTCGAGGGAGGATGTCCATCATGAAACCACCGGTCGAGGGTCGCCCCTCATAGGGGCCATCCGACAAACGATACAGACAGGCCCGACCGCCCAGCGGCGGGCAACAGGTCTCAAAGGAGACCAGTCGAAACACCATCGACAGAGCCCCGCCGTGCAACCCAAGTTCCGGCGGGGCCGTTTCATTTC